>JAPLUR010000111.1 GCA_026397505.1 Candidatus Zixiibacteriota bacterium | reverse complement strand
GTTGCTCTACCACCTGCCGTTTCAGCTCCACACTGAACTTCCGTTTCGGATTCATGGCACCATCCTTTCCTCGTATCAAAATACCAATCCGTGCCAAATCCTCCTAACCTTTTGTGTCCAGTCTCAGGGGTGCAGTCCACTTTAACCTCAATCCTGTGGGACCAGACTCTGAAACCGTAATGAAAAATGCCCCCGGTGAAAATGTTCAATGTGCGACAAATCAATGCGTTCCAATGTCGGTCGCTAATAGCCTTCAATTCCTTGAAGATAAATACGGCATTAATGTTCCACAGGCTCACGCTCAGGGGCTCAGAGGTGATAATACTTTGGTCGGGAAACTTGATGATTATATGAATAGAAATGTCCCTGTGCCCGGCGATAGAACCAAAGGTGGTGGGGTTCACCCCAAAAATATGTTAAGCGGCAAGTTTGCATATCTGGCCGCCAATGGATTGGCTAATAAGCTGGTCCACAAGCATCAAGGAACGGGTCTGACTCTTGGTCCCGGCGACCCGGACGGGGATTCCATTCCTGCGGCTGATTACACTGCTAGCGGGATCACTTCCAAATTCGACGGCGCTCGCCCCACGTGGGAATGGATTTACGAGCAGATTAGAAGTGGCGAGGATGTTGAAATCTCCATTAATTGGGCAAACGCGGCCGGCAATTGGGCAGGCGCACACAATGTCCGCGTTTTTGGCGCCGGCATTACCAAGGGTAAAAAATGGATTAAATATAAACATGATCGAGAGCAAACCGATATAGACCCTGCCGATAATAAAGGATTGGAGGAAGTTGAGGTTGAGGTCGGAGACATTGATGGTGACGGACTCCTGAATTTCGGAGGGAAAAAGCATGAAATCAGCTTCGCCCTATCCGAATCCCCGGCCCGTAAGCCAACACCCGGTACTAATCGCCACAGCAAAGATGGGTATTTTCCGGATCAAAATCCCACTGGCCATACATTCCACGAGCTCTACCCGGTCTACTGCCGGAATTGGGTAGTCGATCAATGGTGGGATAACGGCGATGGCATACTTAGTTATTGCGATACAATCAGATTCAGAAATCAGGGTAACCAAAGTACATCGCTGGAGCATATTGAGGATATAACAACGACCATTACTGTTACCCGTTTGCAGGATACTGCCTATTACGATTACGTTTATGGCAATCCCCGCATGGTTTCTATTGTACCAAGAGCCGGTGATTTATGGCATGAGGTGTGGCCACAGTATTGCAGGATGTATGAGCTTTTAGAATGGCTGGACAATGGAACCGAAGTTCTTGACTCATGTGATTATCTGGTCTTCAAATCTCTCTCTCCTCCCGATTCAGGTACCATCGACACCGTACATGTCGAAGGTGTTGCCACGGATCTTATAACCAGCCAACTTTCCTGCTGTGTCAAGGCCGGCAATGCTAACCATGATGCTGTCAAGCTGGTTAATATTCAGGATGTTACTTACCTTATCAACTTCCTGTATAAGGGTGGTCCTAAGCCTCCTTGTCAGGGTGGCGTTGGCAGGTATCCCGAAGGGGATGCCAATGGTAATGGGATAACCAACATTGCCGATGTGACTTATCTCATCAAGTTCCTGTATCAGGGCGGTCCTGCTCCGATTTGCGGACCAATGTGATAAGATAAATTTCATCATGCGAAAATTCGGGAAGCTGTCTTCAGGATAGCTTCCCGAAGATGGTTGTCCAGCGTTCCGAAATACCTCTCTTGAGGAATGGAGAACCCCGATAATTAAGTCTCAACGGTACGGGTACAGCGATGGAGTACCCGTTTTTCTCCTCAATTACTTATAGAGCCGTGTCCCCCGTCGCCCCGTTTAGCAGAAACTGATGTTAACTGCGATGGAATCATTAATATAGAGGATATAATTTATCCAATAAACTATTTATACAAAGGAGGCCCTGCGCCGAATTGCCCTTCACCATCATAATGATTTTGATTAACCAAACATGGGCCGGTGGCATGTGTCATCGGCCCAAATACTATTACGGAAATCCCCAGGAATTCCGGTTCGACTAAAATCCGATTAGTCTCGCGCTTTGAAATGCCAAGAAAGCCAGGAAGCGGAATAGTGAAAGCATCCCCCGATTTACGGGAAAGATGCGGGGAGGGCGATTAGAGTGTGGTGGCGTGGACTGAAAGGCGGGTAGAGGTAACCGATCCGGGCTTTCAGACCTAAGCGGTCTTATTTCAGCGCTGAAGTGTCATATAAAGAACGCCTCTTCTGTCTCCGGCTGTGACCGCGGCGATATAAATTCCCTCGGGAAGGTTGCGGGCATCCCAGCGGACAGCCACCAGACCGGCCGAATAGGCGTTTTCCGATTCATATACTTTCCGGCCCGCCCAGTCATGGATCGTGATACCGATTGTGGTGCTTTCCGGAATATTGATAAATATGGTCGTTATTCCGCTGAATGGATTGGGAGAATTCTGGAAAAGGACAAAGCCTTCTACTTTCGGGAATGAGCGGTCGGTTTTCAGGATAAAGCCGTTGTAGTCGGAGGCCTCGGCCGAAATAAGGTTTGCTCCCCCTATGCCTGTAAGCAAATCGCCGGTTTCTATGGCCAGTCCGGGTTGGAGGCTATAAATCAGAATCCGCGTTATCCCATTTTCGGATGCCGATAGGATACTCATCTGCGATATAGGCGGCGACAGCGTGGGTGAGATAACGCTGTCAAAAACCAGCAGGATCGCTCCAATTGGCACCGGGGTCTTGACCGAAAGAATTGTATCATGGGTGGAGAATCTGGCCTTCATCGTCTCATCTGGCGGCACCGGACGCGGATTCCAGTCGCCGACGACCTTGCGAATAATATAGACCAGATCGGCCACGGTCAGGGTTATGCCGTCCCAATTGGCATCGCTGGCCGTGATTTGCTGATCCCGGTCAATGGTAAATACTTCCTCGCCATTCATGAAGTAATTGGCATAGACTACGACATCGCCAATTTCAAAGGGTATTCCGTTAAAATTGACATCTCCGCGGAATTGATCACTATCGGCACAGATAATGCCGATTCCGCCGCTGCGGAAAGTTATGGCGCGCTCATAACTCAGGCCATTATGCAAACTGTCCAGACATCCATCGGGCGGGCCGTTATAGCCGGGGAAAATAGTGTCAGCAACTGTCTCGCTGTCAGAATCGATGACATTCCCGGCAAAAAAGATTTGCTCAATCGGGTCGTCCACAAAATTGTTATCATCACATTCGGTCCAGAAAAATCGGATCGGCAGAAACTGGCACTCGAGTGCTCTATTGTTGGAAATAAGAAAATCCAGAGTGAAAAGGACCGTTCCATTCGGAACATGGGTCTCGAGCGGCTGATGCGGGCCGTCATTCTGGTTGGCCATAGCTACGACGCGGAGCATGCCGGAGGGGCAGCTGTCGGTGCAATCAACACGGGGCTGGAAACGATAAGTAAAATATTCCCATTCATAATCCCCCGGCTTATCAAACAGGATACCGGCATCAGCGCCCATGAAAGTGAGCGCGGAAGCATCGTACCCGATAAGAAGATCAAATGCTGCAGTGCCGATAGAATCGCCCGGAAACCACTTATCGAGCGTAACCGGCACCAGGGTATGATGACCCTGTAATTGACTATTAAGTCTCTCTATAGAGACAGATATCGGTGGCAGAGTATCCTGCCCACCGGAAAAACCCCTCTTAACCGGCATAAATGGTGTGTCATGACTGCAGTTGAATCCGGCCAGAAGGAGCAGAAATGCTAATAGAATAAGGCATCCTGCCGTGGCATACCTTCCGGTTCCAATTGACATTTTCAGACCGCCCTTTCCGTAAGATTAACAGATGATTACCGACTTAAATATAGATTATTATCCGCGGATGTCAAGCGATTTCAGATGCGATTCTATTATTTGGTCAGAATCATCTGAATCGTGGCGCTTTTCTCAAACGCTGTTGCAGTACAAAGATAAATTCCTGCCGGCAAATTGGAAGCACCCCAGACAATTGGGATATAACCCGCCTCAAAGACGCCATCCCACGCAATCACTTGTCGTCCAGTGATATCGCGAATGGTCACGTTCAGCGTGTCAGAGGCCGGCATGGCGACTATTATGGTCGTTGTACCGTTAAATGGATTGGGGTAATTCTGCTGGATACCGAATTCTGTCGGCAGTTGGAACGACCTGTTGGTGGCCAGAATGGCACCCTCATAGGTGGCCGCTTCAACCGACCGCAGGGTCGCTGAGTCGCTGATATTCAGCACGTCGCCGCTGTTGATGGCGCGGCCGCGGTCCATACTGTAAACCAGGACACGGGTCTCATTGTTGACAAACCCGTATTTGATTTCCATGCCGTTGGCCGCATCGGCCAGGGCCGGATAGGCCTGACCGTCAAAAACGAACAGGGCGGCACCGATCGGGGTCGGGGTATTCACCCTAACCACCTGACCATCGGTGGAGAACTGAGCCACCATATCGGGCGAGATCTTCGCCAGCGGCAAGGCATCTCCAACGATAATGCGGATCAGATAGACTAAGTCGGCTACGGATAGGGCAATCCCGTCACCGTTAACCTCGGACGCGGCAATCTGACCCTCCACGTTGATCGTGAAGGCCGCATAACCATTGATGAAGTAGTTGGTCAAAACCATGGCATCACCGATTTCATTCGGAATATGGTTCAGATTCATATCTCCGCGAGCGTCGATTGGATCGTCACATATAATTTGAATGCCGCCATTATGATATATTATCGAATGCTCCCAAACTGTTTGAGATGGATTAGCCGTGTCGGACGCAAGGCAGCTGTCGGCCGGGAGAGAATAGTCGGAGAAATGATCGGTTTTCAACTCATATCCATTATAATCAAATGCCGCCTTAGCGAGAAATAGGCGGGTGTTTTGATCATTCACCACAGTATTATCGCCACAGTCCAGCCAATAAAACTGAATTGGCAGGAAGCATTCCAGAGTCCGGTCGTTGCTGATGAAGAAATTCAACTTCACCAGTTCGCCCGGGCCCGCAACATGATTGGGATTAATAACGCCGTTGTTGTATTCGCGCATACCAACGATCCGCAGCATACCTGACGGACAACTGTCGCCGCAGTTACCGTTGGGACCAAAACGATAGGTGAAATACTCAAACTTGCCGTTGTCGATCAGTGCGCCCGGCTCCGCACTAATAAAGATCAGGGCCGAAGCATCATAAGCCACTAGGAAGTCAAAACCGCCGAGACCGATCGAATCACCCAGAGAAAAAGAATCAAGAGATATCGAAACAGAAGCATTATGCCCCTGCAATTGATTGAGGACAATACCGATAGAGATGTCCAATACCGTAGGCGAAGAACCGATTTTGGGCGGCGCCTTCTCCACCGGGGTCAGCGGCGAGTCTTTACTGCAATTTAGCCCCGCAAGCAGCAAAAGGACGACCCCCAAAGTCACCAGATAACCAGAATGCTTTCTTGTATACATAGTTCATTCCCGTCATTTCAGCTGGAGATAGTCCATCTGTAATTAAAAGCCAAAAGAGAGCGTGGATAGGAAATATGGGCCGCTCATGTCGAGGCTGATTTTGTTCGGGCCGTCGAAATCTATTATCCAATCCTCGCCGTCGGCATCCCGGAGCGTGCCGGTTTTGAAATGGCGGTATCCGGCCTCGGTGTTCAATGCAAATCTATCGGTAATTCGGAACCGGAGACCGAAGGTCCCGAAATATCCCAGTGCCGATCTGGTAAGCCTATACTTAAGGACGGTGGGAACAGCATTTATATTCTCATATGTGTCCGCTTTGATAACCGCTTTCCCGAAACACCAGGCGCCGCCGCCGCTGACAAAGATATCCCAATCCTTGTCAAGAAGCAGATATCGGAACCGAAGGGCCGGCGCCGAAATTGAAGTGCCGAGCGAAAGTTTGGTCTTCCATTCGCCGATATAATTGCCATACTCATCTGTGAGAATAAGCATCGATTCCGCATCCGTACTCCCCTTAAGGTAGATATATCCAAGATGCAGCGACAGACTGGGCGTCAGGAAATAACCCAGTTCCGCGGCGGTATTGAGACCGGCATCGATATTATTTTCAAGCAATGCACACGGACGGGCAAACTGATCGATATAGTGGTCGTTGATATCGCCAAGCGAGAAACTTCCCCACCCGGCGCCAAAGCCCAGCTCAAATTTATTTGTCCCGGCGCAAGCAGGCGCATAAGCGAGTGAGAGCATCAGTAACAACATAGAGATTACTGCAAAGAGAATGATTTTTTTCATAGCCGATTCCCCTATGATTCAAAGAGTGCCAACCAGATAAGATAAATCCGTTTCCCTCCCGGTTTGAAGAAAGGATAATTATCGATGTAAATATATATTATTCCACGGCATAGTCAAGCGATTTTGTCTGGGGAGACAGATACGGCCCACTGTGCCCCTGCGGCTATTGAAGCCGCGAGCAGGGTCTCGCAAGACCCTTCGGGATTTGCAAGACCTTACTTGATGACAGGACAATGTCCTGTTCCTACAGATGTTTGGAGCTTGTTAGGCTATTTGGCGTAGCGGGCGATGAGGGAATCGGCCAGAGTATGAAACCGCTCATGCGCGCCGGGGCCGGTTTCCTCCTGCTCGAATTTCTCGAATCTTTCGCCGATCTGTTTCATCACCTCGGGCGGCAGGTTTGCCTCGGCGCCCGGAAAGAGAACATTGTCCTCCTTTTTGATGTGTTGGCGGAGAAGATGCACATAGGCCAGGGCCGATTTGGTAATCATCGCCCGGTCGTCATCGCTCCAGGCCTCAGCTTTCTCGGCCATGATGGCCAGAATCCCGACCAGCCGCCGCCCTTCGGCATGCTCGGCCAGCATCACCGCAATCGGCCCCCGGTCACGGGGAAAACCGTTTTCGGTCATGGCGGTGAAAAGGATATGCTCCTCTTTGCCATGATGGCAGGCATCGGCAAACTGGCGGTTGAAGGCCACGAATTGCTGCAGGTCGCCGTTGCTTACCGCGACGCCGAATTGCACCTTGGTGGCGTAATTTTCGAGAGCATCGAGAACTCTCAATATCAGGTGGTGCTCGGTTTTCAGAGTCTCTATCGGGTTCATAAAGTTCCGGGAATTTTCTCCTGGGTCAGCATTTTTATCGAACCAGGTTATTGACAGACATGGTTATAGCTGCAACAAATTCATCCGGGGAGGCTGGTATGTTTTCTGCGGAAAGTTTCTCAGGGGATGAAATTGCTTTGATTCGGACTATCTCGGCCGTCACCGCCGTTTTTGAGTCAGTGAAAATAACGGTCTTGGTTTCGACCGGCGTGATATCGCCGGCGCCGGTCCGGTCGAAAGGATAACTGGAGAGTTTCTGATACCACCAGAAATAGATCATCTTATAGAGAGGAATCCAAAGGGCGCCCATTTTTTCTTTGCGCGCCGCAATCCAGCGGCTGGTGGTCAAATAGGGGTTTACGGCCACGACAGCGGCGATCCGCCTTTCGGTTCCGGCGGCATACATAGCGGCATCGGCGCCCAGTTCAAAGCCGACCGCCACCAGCGGCTGATGAAGCTTCTCACGAAGATTCAGATAGGCAATGATCTCTTCCAGGTCGTCACCCTCATAACTTCCGGCATAATGATATTTCCCGCCGGAAAGGCCGCAGGCTCGTTGGTCATATATGATCACCTGCCAACCCGAATCGAGCAGCGCGGGAATAAATGTTGTCAGGCTGGTTCGGTCGGTGTCATCGGGGTGAAGCAGTATCACCGTCCCTTTTACTTTTGCGATACCTGTGTCGGGGGCAAAAAATAACGCCTCCAGGTTAATGTTGTCATT
>JAPLUR010000110.1 GCA_026397505.1 Candidatus Zixiibacteriota bacterium | reverse complement strand
GGGAATCGAGGAGTCCCCGCTGATACTGTATTCTAGACTATATGGAATATTTTTCCAGGAATCCCAGTTGTGGTTGTCGTACGCCCTGCTGATAATATCCACGTCGCCGCTGAGTGCAACGCCCTCCTCGAAATAGTTACTGGTCTCATTGGCACAGAAGGCTAGCAATTGACTATTGTAAGCAGTCTCGAGAACCGGAAGAATCGTGTCATTGACATTATCGATTTTATCCAGCGGATTGCCGACAAATTCCCAGCCGTTCCAATTAGTCCAATGCGACGCAGTACCATAATAATGAACCTCTGAAAGATGCAGGTGGCTGGGAAAATCGTAGTTATACCAGCTGGCGACGCATCCCAGCGAATCCCCGGTTTCGACCCATTGTCCGACCGTAACGGCGATGGAATATTTATCAACATGGGCATACATCCAACCGTCACAGGGCTGAATTCCGGAGGAATCAGCGATCACGATCCGCCAATAAGAGGCCGCTATAACCGGGCTCACCAATTCGTCGACAATGGTTAAGACAGCCTTGACATATCCGGATTGAACGGCATATACCGGTGTCATGAAGGGAACAACAATATCTGTTCCGTTGTGCATACCAGGTGGAGAGCTTTGATCGTCCACGCCGAACCACAATCCATATAATTGCATAATCTGATGATAAGAGCTGTCCGGCCAGACCGGCCAGGGATGGGCGTTCAGGGAAACCGCGAACACTGTCATTGCTGACAGCAGCAACAGCAGTTTCATTAGTTTTCGTGGCATTTTGACTCCTTTGCTCTAAAAATTAATCCGTCAAGGGGATGTAATTAACGGATAATCAATTTCTATCATGGATGATTATCATGTTGTACATATATAGTTGCCTGATATGAAGAATTCTTGCAAATACGAGTCCGCTATTTCTAAAATATCCCTTTCATTTCGGGATATTGCGGGAAGGCTATAACACTATCGAATTAATTATTAGATAAAGAAGGTAGTAGAGGGGTCGGGTCGACATTGACAAATCAATTCGTCCCAAAGAGTTACCATAAATATACAATTAATTCCATGTTTGTCAAGCGAAAATATTACAATTGGTAAATGGAGATTCTTTATTTCCGGCGTAGCTAATTTTTGAAAGAAGATATATAATAAGACATTATGAGTGGTCTTTATCCTCTGATATTCAGCCTCGTGGTTCTGACCATCTTCTCGATTCTGGAGATTCTCCTTATCCGGACTCTAAACCGGGTCTGGTGGAAACATAAGTTTGTCCGCTGGGGTGCATATTTCCTTCCGCTATTCGGAATGTTGTCAATTATTGTCTGGTTTGGGACCAGCTATTACCGTTTTCAATTGGTCGGCCGAATTGCCTCGTTGACTGTGGCAATAAGTCTGGTGTTGATGTTGGGGCTGACCCTGTCGCTTCCGATTTCGGGAATTCTCAATTTCGCACATCACTTGTTGGAAAAAAGGAAGAAAAAGCAGGCGGAAAAAGGGGGTAGTGAACCGGATCCTAACCGTCGAATCGTCCTTAAAGGCGCGGCGGCGGCTTTGCCCCTGCTCACCCTTTCGATGGGGGCCAGCGGAGTGGCGCGGGCTTTTCAGGAAACCCGGGTATATCTTCGGGCCATGATTTATAATAATCTCCCACAACAACTTAACGGATTCAAAATCCTGCATTTGACAGATTTACATTTGGGCATTTATAAATTCCTTGATGATCTGGAAAAAATTCTCGAAAATGCCGATAAGTTCAAGCCGGACTTAATCTTAATCACTGGTGACATTGCCGACGATTTGTCGTTGCTGCCTGAAGTTCTCAAGATGGTCGAAGCCTCAAAACCGAAATATGGAGCCTTTGCCTGCCTGGGAAATCATGAATATTATAGGGGAATAACTGAAGTTTTGAGCATTTTTGAGAAGAGTGCCATCCCGCTATTAAAAAGTTATGGCACAACGATATATATTAATGGTGTCCCGCTCTATTTGGCCGGGGCCGATGATCCACACCGGCTCCGCTACGACAACACACCAGTCCTTCGCGATACGATCGGCCGCGCAATTGCCGGTGCTCCGGAAGGAGCTTTCAGGGTACTTCTATCCCACCGACCGGAGGGGTTCGAGATAGCCGCCGAAAGGGGGATCGAGCTGACACTTTCCGGGCACACACATGGGGGGCAAGTGGGGTTTGGAGGCCGGAGTTTCTTCAGTCCGTTTATGCCGGGAAGGTATCTCTGGGGCAGATATGAGAGAGGGAGTTCGCAGTTGTATCTTTCCTCGGGAATCGGTCACTGGTTTCCGTTCCGGTTGGGGTGTCCGCCGGAAGCGCCTGTCATAGAACTGATTTCAAGAACCTAAAAGGATGAATAAATCCATTTTAAGGTAATGGAAATCCGCTCTCTGCCGAATAAATAATAAGATTTCATGGCCTTTGATCGGCCATAATTTCATCGGAAATTGATTTGGATGGTAGAAATAGCATATTTCGGATTTTTATGTTGCTTAAGAGAGAGAATAGGCTTACCAATATTAAGCCGTCGGGAAACCGGCGGCTTTTAAATCACGATTGGATTAGCTTTGAGCACGAGCTGAAGACCAATCAAGGAGGATTTTATGGTTAAAGAGATTAGTAGAAACAGCTGGTCGAAATTCTGCAGGAATTTCAACTCGACCAATCAGTATCGTCTGGCCAATGTAAGCATCATCGATAAAAGCAAAGGTGAGAGCCGATTATTCAACAATTTGGCTCTACTCGGAATAGGCCTGGAGAAAAAGGGGCGGATAATTGACGGTGTCCAACTTTTTGCCGGACGCTGGGACCCGGAGAAAATGCTGGAGCCGGTGATGTCGATAAAGGAGCCGACCAGAATCGTTCTCGAACAGGATGACCGGGGCGATGACAGAATGCTTCGCGTGCAGGCCAAAGACGGCACCGAGGCGCGGATCGAATTGTACGGCGAGAAGAGCCCGCAGCGGCTGGTCGAAAAAGTGGCCTATTCGATGTTCGAGAAACGGGGATATACCTACGGCGATGATATGCACGACTGGCTCGAGGCGGAAAAGATCGTTCGGGAGGCTGAAGAGCAACTGACCTGAGCCGTATAACCGGTCTTTCGTGAAAATACTCCGGGGCCTATCGATACGCCGTGCGATTCGAATGTACATTATAATAATCTGATGTACTGATAGATGGTTGGGGCCTAGCCACAGCCCGCCGTGGCGGGTGGGGCACTGGCGTAAAGTTGCTCAGACCCTCATACCGGCAATTCCAGTCTCAGCCGGAATGTTGTTGTACCATCGGCCTGCGGCTCCGCCTGCTCCGACATGTGGAAACCGCACTTTTTCCAAAATTTGATACCCCTTTCATTATTGATCTGTACCGTTGACTCGATGGTCTTGATCGCTCGTGACGCGACGAGGTATTGGCATAAGGCGGTTACGATGTCGGCACCGATTCCCCTGTTTCTGTACGGCCTGGCAATCATGAGCAAAGTAACAAAAGCGGTTTTCTCTCTTATTTCCGGAACAAAATCGAGGATCCCCAAATGCGTTCCTGAAATATTCCATATGCCGCAGAAAAGCCCTTTTGCCCTTTCTGAGCATTCCATATCACTATATACCATTTGAATGGAAGCTTGGGGGTTGGGGCCCAACGAAAGGAAATCCTCGGATTGTTGATAGACCTTCAGGGTGGATTCTATATTATGCTCTGTAATTGGTCTGACAACAAAATGTCCGCATCGGAATAATTCAGTCATACGGTCGCTTTTCCCATTGTATTTTCCGCCAGGACAGAGGTGTGACCTGACGGGTTACGGCACTACCTTTTATACCCGATATCGCGAAGGAATTTGTGCCGTTTCTGTTTGTCTTCGGCGCTCTCGATTCCTTTCGGCATGAAGCCATCGACCACGCCCAAAACGCCGCGCCCCTGCTCGATTTCGGCGATTATCACCTGCACCGGGTTGGCCGTGGCGCAGAATATCCGGCAGACCTCGGGCACCATTTTCAGGCGGGGCAGGAAATTTATCGGGTAGGCGTTGCGCATGAAAATGACAAAGGTATGGCCGCAGGCAATATCAAAGGCGGTGATTTCGGCGGCTTTGATAAGCTCTTCGTTGTTGCCATCGGAACGGATCAGGCAGGGCCCCGAGGCCTCGCAGAAAGCGATGCCGAATTCGACCATGGTTGATATGCCCACCATCACCTCATAGATATCCTCGACCGTTTTGATGAAGTGGGTCTGCCCGAAAATGAAACTGGAATCGGGGGGGAATTGAACGGCGATTTCTTTGGTTTTCATATCGGCTCCTCACAATATGATTATATTCATTCTTACGCCGGTAATATTGCGGGAGGGGTTTGAATTATCAAGGTTTTTTGTGGGACAGGCAAAATGGCAGAACCGCACGACTTCGTCGGGGGTTCTGCCCTACGGCACTATATTATCATGAGACACTAGGACAATCCGTTTGTCAGAAAATCGGATCAGCATTGGGATCAGCTTCCTCATTTTTGGTTTGATCCGTTCCAACCCTTGGAATTTCTAGGAATCTTGGATTTTCTATAAACTCATAATCAACTCTGTCCGGGTGGAACAATACAAGGTTCGCGCCGTGGAATTTATCATTGTCAAAGAGGATTCCCTGAAAAGAGTGGAGTTTTGCACAATCTGCGATAAATCGTGGGACAAAGTACTCTGGTTTCCAATTGCGGTCGTGTATTACATCGCGTCGAATTATGCTCGAAAATATAATTCCTGTGGCCAGAACGGGTAGACCTAAATCCGTTTCATAATCTGACACGCGCAAATCGAGAATGTCGACCGCGTAGCGGATATTGACACATTGTACCCATAGGATATCGTCGTTGTAACTAGCAGCTTCGTAAGCGGCACCATATTCGGTACTAGCCAAATACCAATGGCTTTGCCCATAATGATTAAAACGACCCTCTGGTATCTTTACGACTTCTTGGTCGGGAGCCTTAAAGTCCGCGCAACTCAAACGTTTACTACCTACAATTGTGCGGGCACGAAACCATTTATCATCCTTTATATCTTTCTTGGGAAAAGTCGACAAATTCGTTATAATCTTCTTGCCAATTGTATGCTTAATGCCAAGGTAAGGAAATTTCTCCAAGAAAGCTGCAAAATCCTCAAAATCATTTGCGTATCGATTCCTCCAGACGGTGAGTTTCTTCTCTAGTTCACGACGCGATTTCGTTTTAATTCCAACTTCGATTCCCCTCTGAAAATGTGTACCACACCAGGGACACTTCATTGCATCGGCAATTTCATTGCGTTTATCTTCCGGTACATCATAATCATCAAAGAGTTCCTCCAAATCCGTCCTTTCACCCAATATCCAAAATGGTTCACCGCCTTCATATGGCTGACAATTGTAGCAATAGCAGATATCGGCAGAGATTTCTTTAATAAGACGTTCAATTTTTTTCATAAATTCTAATCACAATTTTATCGATATGGATGCGAAGAGTCTGTATAACACCGAATTTTGCTTTAGTCCGCCAGTATAAAAATATGGCATAACGATGAGATGGCATGCCAGGAAACTACCCACCACTAACATAAATCAATAGCCTATTTCAAAAGCCTTGCTCGGATAAAAGAACCAAAATAGGTCATTAAGCCTGCCAAGTCACATATTGTCGATATAAATTGGTATTCTACAAATGGGCCAAGATTCGATGCTGCAAGTAATTCAAACTGTTTTACCCGGGTTTTATCCGCATGAAATATGTTACCATTAAACCAGATATCAATTATATCTTTTGGTGTAAGTTTGACATTATTGAAACGGAATTCAAACCATCCAACTTCCGTTATCTGCTTGAAAGTTGCCATCGCCGATTTTGCACATTCCTTCTCTTCTTCCGACGCCGAGGATAAGTGTTTCCATACTATGTTATATACTTTTCGGAAATATATAGACTCCTTAGGCATATAGAACTGACGCAATTTAGTAACCAAGCTCAGTAACACTTCTTTATCAGGCACAGACATAGATAATGCGACATTGCCCTTTGCATCTCCCTTTAAATTCAGGGATATTTCTCTCCCACCATCCTTGTAAATGGAGGACTTTGCGACTTCATCCACACGCTTGCAGAATAGCTCTAATATCTCCCGCTCTTCGTCAGTCATAAATTATACGCACCAAAAAGTTATCCCTGTTATGAGAAGGCAACAATCCCCTTACATTTTCTAAATAATCGATGCCAGAAGCCGGGTAGGTCAGGATCGTCTTCGATCCTGACATCATTTTATTCTCCATATTCACCCTTCAATTTCACAATATCGTTTCTCCCTCAAAGCACAAAGAATCGGCACGAGCGCAGGACTCGTGCCCTACTGGAATAGGCTGTCGCTTATATCGGCGTTGATTACCGGGTTGGTGTAATCCTCCTCACCCTCGAAATTGATCCCCATGAAATACATGGCTTTCGCTTTGCCGCGAATATGAAACCGATAGGGAAGCCAGAGCGAATCGCTGTACGGTTCATAATTTATCGACATATCGAGCGTGCTCATCTTGAACATGAACTTACTCACCAGTTTGGCCGGGGCAAACTCCGCCAGCACAATATGGTACGAGGCGGTATCGATATAATAGAGGCAATTGACCAGAGTATCGAGAACCCCCTCGGGGGCACTGGTGCTGTCGGCGGCGGCGCGCACCAAATAACAGGTGACACCATCAACCGCCTTCGGCGAAATCTCCTCATAGGTCACAATGTAGAGACTGCTGTTTTCCGGTTTGAGCGGTGCAAACATATCGAAGGCGATATCTTTGCCGCCACGTTTCTTCTTCTTTTCCGCTTTCTCCTGAGCCATTTTGTCCAAATCTTTACTGTCCTGCCTGACACCATCAATATAGTAATCCAGATAATCCTCATGATAGCCGTACTTACCCCCTTCAAGCCTTTTCATATAAACTCTCTTGAGGTATTTTTTGGTCTCTTTGACTTTACCGTCACTCCCGACACTCTTTTCGTAAGAGACAACATCAAAAGTGATGTCCTTTATAAATTCATTTTGGGCGCGATCTATCGCCAGCACCCGGTCGATAATTTGAGTCAATTTGGCACTATCCTGAGTGGCGGCGACGGCCGAGACGGCCAGTATCAGGAATATCAATAAAGGAATCACTTTTCTCATTTTTGCTTCTCCTCAATGATTCGAATATTCTTTATGGTATCACCCCGGACAATCTTATCGACGGTATCCATCCCGGCGGTCACTTTGCCGAAAAGGGTATAACGGGCATCAAGGTGCGGCGCCGCCCCAAGCATGATAAAGAACTGCGAGCCGCCGCTGTCCTTACCGGAGGTGGCAATCCCTACCGCACCCCGCTCAAACGGCTTGTCGCTGTACTCACAGCGGATATTGTATCCCGGCCCGCCGGAACCGTCACCGCGCGGGTCGCCCCCCTGTATCACAAATGCCGGCACCACCCGATGGAATGTCAGATTGTCGTAAAATTTATCCTGGGCCAGCTTGATGAAATTATAGACCGTGAGCGGAGCAATATCGGGGTACAATTCTATTTCAATATCGCCCCGGCCGGTGCTGATTATCGCTCTGGGATTGGTTTTATATTTGGTGATAAAGGATTTGATTTCTCTTTTGCTGATTAAGCCGGAAGGTTTATTGATATAGGCAGTTTTGTCATCATCAAGTTTGTTTTTATAAATCAGGGCCGCCTCACGGCTGACCAGATAATCTTTGTCCTGAAGGCCGTGATATAGAATATCCTCGGCCAGCGAATCGACTATGCTTGCATTGAGAAACTCCCCGGCGGCGGAAACTACGGAGCGTTTCAAATCGGTACCTGTCCCCTGTTGTTTCATTATTCCCATCAGGCGGGGAAGGTAATCTTTGGATTTCGACTGGCCGATTTTATCGACCGCCTGCGAGATGACTGCCAAATCGGTGTCATCGAGGGCGCTGTTGAGATAATAATCGATATTGACCGGGTCGGTTTTGGCCAGCGCCTCAAAGGCGGCGGCGCGCACGCCGGGATTAATATCCTTGAAAAGAGCCGCAAGGCGCGGCTTGACAAATTCGCCGCCGATTTCCGAAAGCGCCTGGGCAATGCTGACATTGATACGGTCATCATTCAGTGCGAGAAGCGTATCAATGAGCGCAATTGACTCGGTTCCCCGGACTTTGGCCAGATAGATAATTCCGGCTCCGATGATATTGCTGTTCTCGCAGGAATCGATTTCGGCATTCACCTGTTCGGCAATCGTATCGCTTTTGAGCCGGGCGAAAGATTCGAGCAGTTGTACTTTCAGTTTTTCATCGGTCTCGCTCTCGTATCGTGCGGCCAGATAGCCGATTGCCCGCGGTGTTCCGATAGCGGTCAATGAGGAGATTGCTTGCGAGACAACGTTGTTGTCTCTGTCATTGAGGCCGACCGCCACCAGGAAGGTTTTGGTATCATCTTTGCCCAGAGCCAGTCCGCGAATCGCCAGCGAGCGGACAAAGGGGTCGCTATCGGGGAGATATTCGGAGTATAAATCGACCGGCTCGGGAATCCCCAAACGATTCAGGGCATAGAGACAGGCAACTTTCACAGAGCGCACCGGGTCGCTCCGACCAACAGCGGCCAGACGTGCGGCGGCTCCTTTTCCACCAGCGCGCCAGAGAGCGTAGGCCGCCTGTTCGCGGACCAGATGATCCGGGTTATCAAGATATTTGGCAAGTTCATCGATAATATCGGTCATGCCCGAATCGGTGAGCCGCCCGACCGCCTCGATTGTGGCAGCCAGCCGTTCCGGCTCGAAACCGACCGCCAGTTCCAGCAGTTGTGAGGCAAACTTTTTCTCGCCGGTCAGGCCGATCGCAAATGCGGCGGTCCGGGCAACTTCAACCGAGGAATCAGCCAGAAGATGGTAAAGATGATCGGCGGCGCCAAGATCGCCGATTCTTCCCACCGCCAGCGCCGCCCGGGCGCGGATTTCCGGATCGGGATCGCTCAGAAAACTTATCAGGCGGTCGGGAGCGCGGCGGGTATCCTCGTATTCGATTATGGCGGCAATGATATCATCCTTGCTGCCGCGAAGGTTAAGTATGTCGTAATAGAAAAGAGCTACAGCGATAACAATTAAGAGGAGCACCAGTCCGACTATTCCCGCTTTTCTCATGACGCCACCGCCTTATAATCTGTATGCCATCAAAGGGCAAATTGATTAACCGAGTTATAGATGAAAATTTAGCAGAATTTGGGGAAGCGTCAACTAAAAACAGGGAGATGATCCGGGAGAGAGCAATAACCGGGGAGATTATTTCTTTTTCTTTTGTGAAGAAAATTTCCGGGCGGATTTTTCAAATGACGGTGACGAAAGATCCTTCAATCGGTGGTCAAGCCTTTTAAGCCTGGCGGGTTCGAGAGAGTCGAGGGTTCTGACAAATTTTCCGCCCCGAATTTCCCCGAGCAGTCTTCTCATTCTGGTTTTCACGCCGCGGTCAATAATTCTCGGGCCGGCCAGAATCGAACCGAGACGTGCGGTGACCGAAATCCGGCGGAGCATCCCCTCTATGCCATATTTCTTTATCAATTCCACGATCAAATCAATCTGATAAGCGACCTCAAGATAAGCCTTATCGGACGCCAATCCTGATTCCACCAGCGTATCATACCCGGCCTTGATCAACTGGGAGAGCCCGCCGCACAGGACTGCCTGCTCGCCGAAAATATCGCCGACCGCCTCCTCGGCGAAGGTGGTTTTGATCAGCGCTCTGCGGTCGATTTTCAAAGCGCGCACAAACATATTAACAGTCGCTTCGGCTTTGCCGGAGTAGTCTTGATGAATCGCATAGAAAAATCCAATTGGCTCATTATTGATATATTTTTCCCTGACTGCATTCCCCGGCCCCAGCGGCGCCAGAAGGATAATGTCGCAATTTCGGGGCGGGTTGACAGTTTTGAAATGGATTGACAGGCCATGCAGAAAAATCAAAGTACTCCCCGGTTGAAGATGCGGCCTGATATCTTTATCGAAAACCTTACTATGGAGATGGTCAGGAAAGGCGAAAACAATCACCTGGGCTGATGCTACCGTATTCGGGAGAGCGGCGATCTGCCGGAACCCCTCGCGCCGGGCGGCGTTCCGTGATTTTGAGCCGGGGCGCAGACCGATAATGATATCATGCCCGGAGTCTTTCAGGTTAAGCGCCCAGGCACGCCCCTGAGAACCATACCCCAGAACGGCAATTTTTGTTTTCCGTATCACTTGAATAATATACAACAATCGTTATTTTCCTCCAAATGGCAATCCGAAACCTTTTGTGCGGTATTGCGTAGGGAAGATTATGTCGTCCCTAATCCGGACGAAATGACAGAAATGCAACTTTCTAGCAGCGGAGCGATATGTTGTTCAAATCGATATTGGCACTGATGGCCCTGGGATTGCTGACGGTCACCGGTTGGACCCAGACCGATTCATCTTTTCATCCCAATATGAAACCAGTTCTTGATATGCCGCTTTTCACCAGCGAGATCAAAATTGACGGCGATTTGAGTGACCCGGCCTGGCGTGAGGCGGCGGTGGCCTCGAATTTCGCCGAGGACAATCCCGGCGATCAGGTACGACCGCCGGTTCAAACGAAAGTTTTGACAGGATATGATGAAAATCATCTCTATCTGGCTTTTATCGCCTACGATTCGCCCGACGCGGTCAGGGCCTCGATGCGTGACCGGGATGAGATATTCAACGATGACTATATCGGCATGGTACTGGACACCTATGGCAACGGCACCTGGGCTTATGAAATATTTCTTAATCCGCTCGGCATCCAGGGCGATTTGCGCTGGAACCAGAACGGTAGTGAGGATGCAACCTTTGATATAGTCTTTTATTCCAAAGGAAAAGTCACCGACTCGGGATATCAGGTAGAGGTTTCCATCCCGTTCAGCAGTCTTCGTTTCCCCGATCAGGCGGAGCAGAACTGGCGGGCAACTTTCTGGCGCAATATGCCCCGCGAAAGCCGCTATCAGATGACCTGGGCCTCATTCAGCCGGGATGTACCATGCTGGCCCTGCCAATTCGGAACTCTGAAAGGAATCAAGAATGTCAAAGCGGGAAGCAATTTCGAGGTTCTTCCGGCGCTGACCGCCTCTCAGGCCGGCTATATTACTGATGATACAAATCCCCGTTCGCCCTTTCACAATGATAATGCCAAAGGAGAGCTTTCGCTGAATATGCGTGCGCTGGCTTCCTCCAATATCGTTTTTGACCTGGCCGTGAATCCCGATTTCAGTCAGGTGGAATCCGATCCGGGGCAAATTGATGTCAATTCCAATTTCGCCCTCTTCTTCGAGGAACGTCGGCCGTTTTTTCAGGAGGGGAGCGACCTTTACAGCACCTGGGTAAACGCCGTTTATACCCGTTCTATCAACGAACCGGAGATAGCGGGCAAGATGACGGCGCAATTGGGGCGCACCAGCGTCGCTTATTTCGGCGCCCGCGATAAATCGAGCCCGATAATCATCCCGCTCAGCGAAAGAAGTGTTTTCGTTCAGAACGGCAAGAGTACCTCCAATGTTTTCCGGATCAAGCAGTCACTGCTGGAGGATTCTTACATCGGAGCGCTGGCCACCCTGCGGAATTTCGATGACGGCGGATCGGGGGCGCTCTTAAGTACCGAAAGCTCGTTGAGATTCTTTCGTAATTATCGTCTCAACCTGCAGTTGCTGGCCAGCCGGATTGGGGAACCGAATAAGCCGGAGTTGACGGCCGATGTGGAAGATAAATTTTTCGCCGGCGCTCATACGGTCGCGCTCGATGGCGAGACTTACTGGGGACATGCGGTCTTTGCCACGCTTGTGCGTGACGCCAGGCTTTGGAACGCCAATCTGACTTACGTTGAATACAGCCCCACTTTTCGAACCGATAATGGTTTTAGTACCCGCAATGACCTGCGCCGGATTGAACTCTGGAGCGGTCTCTTTTTCCGACCCAACGGCGCCTTGATCGATGAGATTACGCCCGAGATAGATATTGCGCGGCTCTGGAATTTCCGGAAAGAGCGCAAAGATGAATGGGTCATGCCGATGCTGCGAATTCTTTTCAAAAGCATGACCGAGCTGAATATTTCCTATGTCTGGAGCCGCGAGACATATAAGAATATCTATTTCCCCGGTATAAACGGCGGGACTATCGATATCTCGAGTAATTTCAGCCGGTATCTCGCTATTGATGGTGCCCTGGAGTGGGGAAACCGGATTGCCCGCAACCTGGAGACACCGGTATTGGGACGGATGTTCACGGCGCATATGTCGGCCTCTTTCCGGCCGATTCAGAGGATAGTGATAAGCCCGGAGATCAATTATGCCCGGATGAAGTATCCTGATCGTGAGGAAGATATTTTCAACGGCTATATTTTCCGCAACAGTCTCAAGTACCAGTTCACCCGGGAGCTGATGCTCCGTTTGATTGTAGAGTACGATGATTTCGATAAGAATTTGAACGTTGAGCCGCTATTGAGTTATAAGATAAATCCGTTCACGATATTCTATGTCGGTTCCTCGCACGGGTACCATGATTATGATATCCCCGACAGACAATTGACGAATACCCGGCAGCAGTTTTTCCTGAAGTTTCAGTACTTATTCCGGGTATAGCATGTAGGGGCGACCCCTTAGACTTTGTAGGTCAGGTCTCTTGCAGACCTGACGCGGTTTTGTCATGAGCGTAAAGCTCCTGACATACCCAATAAAGCGCTGGAACGCTGGGCGGGTGATTGTCATACCCAACCAATATACTCTTTTATCCGGCAGAAATGGCTTGCGTTGTGCCGATTTGGGCTTATATTGATTACAGGTTAATATTTACCTGCAATTTCTCGTACGAGGGATTTATATGGGCAAGATATCATTTATTTGGATTCTGCTCGGCTTCTTGTTTCTGAGCACGAGCAATGCATTTGCGGCCACTATTCACGTTCCCGCCGACCAGCCGACTATACAGGCGGGGATAAACGTTGCGGGGAACGGGGATACAGTGCTGGTGGCACCGGGGACATACACTGGTGATGGAAATCATAATATAAGCACTCAAGGCAAATTGCTGATAATTATTTCCAGTGCTGGTCCGGATTCTACTATCATTTTTGTCGATCACGGCGAAGATACTTATACCGGATTTATTATAAATAGCGGAGAAGACACAACGCTACATATTTCCGGATTTTCTATAACTGCAAATCCGCATACAATGGGCTGGACTGATGGCGGCGCATTTATTCTGCATAATTCATCGGCAACAATCGATAATTGTGTTGTACGTGATCAATGGATGGGTCATTACGGTGGAGGAATGCGCATAGAAAACGCAACTGTAATATTTGTCAATTGCACTTTCCAAAACAACCGAACAGGCGATTCGGCAACGAAAAGGGCACTGCGCAATACCAAAAATCTTAGGCCATTAGTAGGACTTACATTTGGCGGTGGCATTTATTGCCTCAATTCACAATTGTTTTTCAGCAAATGTCACTTTAGGGAGAATTTTGCTGATAATGGTTCCGGTGGTGGTATTTTTAGCATCTCATCATATTTGAATATTGATAGCTGCGAATTTACTGACAATGGATGTTATTCGGAGTCATATGAGGAAGCTGGGTTCGGCGGCGCAATTTGCCAGCGATATGGCACGCTAGTGATTAGCTATTCACGATTTGATCGAAATAATTCCGATATGGCGGGCGGAGCCATCTTTAGCGCACAGTGTGATACGAGTATTATTACAGATTGCAATTTTATGTCCAATTGCGCATGGGACGGCGATGCTGGTGCTATAAGTATGGGGCTGTGCAATTGGTTCGCCATGAGCAGAAATAATTTTGTCTCAAATTACGCGAGGAACGGAGGAGCTGTAAGTTGTGGATCTCAATCGTCCATAATAGAATATTGCACCTTTGAGTATAATTATTCAACTTACGAGTACAGCGGCGCTGCCATGAGTTTGGGCAATGGCAATTGTGTTATTGATCATTGTCTATTTTATGACAATAGAGTTGCGTGGGGATGGTGGGGGCCCGGGGGTTCAATTTTCTGCTCTTCTGCGCCTGTCATAAGTAATTCGATAGTGGCAAACACTAAATCTGGTGTTGGCATATTTTGCTTTGAGAGCCTTAGCGGCCCCTACCTATCTTGTTCAAATATATATGGTAATGATAGCGGAAACTGGGTGGATTGCATAGCCGCACAATTTGGTCAAAATGGCAATATTTCACTCGATCCTTTATTTTGTGATACTGCTAATAAAAATTTTCATATAAATACCAGTTCCCCTTGCGCACCAAGCAACAATAGTTGTGGCCAATTGATAGGTGCCTATGATGTCGCCTGCGGGCCTTATTTGGCTGGGTACGGCATTCAGGGCAATCATATACTCCATGTATTATCTAATACCCCTACAATATACTGGGATTATCGTGATCTTGGAAGTCTATTACAAGACAGCTTTCTCATTGCTGTTGGCACTGATTCCGATTGGGCCTTTTCCGAAATGTGGAACCCGGCGCCGGTAGCCTCCGCCGATACCTTTGTCACTTATACCGGTGCGCCGCTTGTTGACGGGGCTACCTATTATATGCGCCTGCGTGTGCACAATGGCTCGTTCTGGTCGCTCTGGTATGACACCACGTTTCGCATGAACTCGGTGCCGACGGTGCCGGTATTGGCCTGGCCGGATAGCGGGGCTATTGTCAACACCGCTACCCCAACTCTCTATGTTCACAACTCGACCGATGCCGAAAATGACACTATCAATTACGAATTCGCGGTAGTCAATGATTCTGCATTTGGCCAGTTGAATGAGTATGGTGTATCGGGCTTTCCGGAAGGGATAGATTCGACCGGCTGGCAGGTTTTCCAGTCCCTTAATGAGAATTGGAAATATTGGTGGCGTTCTCGCGCGTATGACCAATATGAAAATTCGCCCTGGTCATCCATCAAATCCTTCTGGGTGAATGCGGTCGAAGAACCGCCCGGCTTATTCAATATCAATCCTCTGCCCGAAACAACCGGAACCGTGTTCCAAATGCTCCCACAATTCCACTGGCTGGCATCATCCGACCCGGATCCGCTCGATTCGGTTCATTATACCTTGTATATTGCTCTGGACAGCAATTTCCTCTATCTCCGCACTATTGAAAACATTCAATCCAATTCTTATCAGTTGGCCGATAGCCTTTTATTCGCAACCAGATATTGGTGGAAAGTGAAGGCGACCGATAAAACCGGGCGATATACCTATTCGTCCAATACCCTCAATTTCCGCACCTGGAAACTGGGTGATGCCAACGGCGATTGGCTGGTCAATATCCAGGATGTCACTTTCTTAATCAATTATCTCTATAATAAAATTCCGCCCGGCCCTGTGCCGAAATTTGTAGGTGACATCAATGGTAATTGTATCGTAAACATTCAGGATATTACATACTTGATAAATTTCCTATACAAGGGTGGCCCGTCGCCAAAGATCGGGTGCCTGTAAGGGCAAATGAGCCAAAATATTGTGTAGGGGCGAACCGGCGTGTTCGCCCTTTTTCATCGTTCCGCTGGGTCTTTGGCCGCCGCCTCTCACTTTACAAAATCACTATCGAATCGATGGTGATTTTGGCACTCCCCCCTTATATAGAAGGAGTGATTATTTATATGTCTATTAGCCAAAAACAACTCTTGGCCAACCAGGCCAACGCCCAAAAATCAACCGGCCCCAAAACCGCTACAAGATCACTACAAAAGAATACAAAAATGAAGAAACGAACTCCCCCCCTCATCAACCAGAACGAAGAAAGGAATCCTTTAGAAATGGGGAAACGAACCCATTTTGCCGACCTCTCTTCCGACCACCCAATCCATTCTCCGGCAACGAATAAACAGGAAATCAATACGGCGCTGGAAAGGATACAAAATTTCGGAAAACAAAGCCAAATTTCACATCTTATTGTGGTATATGCGCTTGGGCGTATTAGTGTCGGCTTCGTTCCCCTTTCCGCACCCTTCAAAAAATGTTATCATGTTAAGAGACAAGGAATTAGACTTACAAGCCAAAGAATTGATATGCGTCAATTAGTGGGATGGGCGCGGGATAGCCGTTCGCGGTACAACTGGCCGATTTCGGCGCCGAGAATGAATATTATTGAAGAGTAATAAATCCAGAAAGCGACCACAATTATCAGGACATAAGTACCATAGATCTGTTTCAACGAGGCGAAATTGGTGATATAGTAACCGAATACTCTCCGGGCAATCTCCCAGAACAGAGCCGCCCAGAAAGCGCTCAGGGCCGGAACCCTGACAAGCATTCTGGCATAAGGAACCAGATAATAGAGAGTGAAGAAGGCGGCAAAAATGGCGAGATAAGAAACCACGGCAAAGACAATGCTCTGCACTTCGCTGAAACGGAACCACTTCAGAAGCTCGGTTTTGGCGGCCGCCCCTTTGAGAAGACCGAGACCGGGCAGGATGGCGGTTGAAACGAGGAAGAAGCCGATCACCAGAATAACCATCCCGAAATCGCGCAGCTTGCCGATTAGTATCTGCTTCCCCTTATCGATGACAAAGACGCGGTTGAGAATGGTCCTCATACTGCTGAAAAGGCCGCTGGCGGCCAGAAAAAGCCCGACAGCGCCGACTATTCCGGCGATGTTCTTGTAAACCTTGAACTCCTCCACGCGGTCGAAAATTAATTTTTTCACGAAGGCGCCGTACTTATCGTAGGGAATGATTTTATCGACAAAGGCATTCAATTGTGTCTCCAGCGAGGAACTTCCCAGAATATTCCCCAACGCCGAGAAAATGATAAGGACAAAGGGGATGATACAGACAAAAAGAGAAAAGGCCAGCCCGCCGCTGAGCAGGAAGAGATGATGCTGATCGATGCGCTGATATAGCCCACCGAAATAATGGCGCAGGAATTCCAGAATATATTTGAGCACCGGGTTTTTCACTGTGTCACTAATTTTTCGCCGCAATAATCGGATTCAATCGCAATGGCGACAATATAAGGGGAGTCGGGTTAAAGGTCAACCGAACCAGGTAAGACTCTGCCATTTGTTAACAGGAGAATTCCGGAAACGACAAAGATTAAATGGGATTTTGGGCAAAAAAAACCACCAGGAGCTTACGCCTCTGGTGGTTACCCGAACTTGGGATCGTGTTATTTCCTACGGCGGAGAAGACCGAGGCCGGTCAATCCCAAACCGAAGAGGGCCATCGTGGCCGGTTCCGGAACGGCGGTCGGACGGTAATCAACCATCAAAGCCGCATGATAAATCCACAGTCTCATTTCTCCGGCACGAATGTTAGCTGTGAGCGGACTATTATTCCAGAAATCGGCTACAGTAACATTTGTCAGATCGTAGGTGCTATTGTCATCACCCCACCGGTTAAGCGGGTTCCAGTCCAATGTCTCCTGAATCCTGACATAGTTATTGCTCGCATCTACTTTCGCAGCATCGATCCACAACTTGGCTCTTAAGACCCGGCCCGGCGGAACACGAAGATCCGAGGGGAGCGAATGTCCCCAAGTTAACTCGTGCTGCAGCGTGGGATCGGTCCCGAACCTATACCCGGCGGTTATGCCGCTGGGGGTATTGTCGAAGAAATCGACATAGGAAGAGTACATGTAACGGTGGCTATCCTCCTGAAACAACCAATCGTTGTAGATATGCTCAACCATCATAGGGGTGGCCCAGATTTTTGCCGGCACGGCCACCACGACGAAGCAAAGCAACAGTTTTAGAATGGTTTTACGCATAACTCCACACGTTAATATATTAATAGTGCCAATTAGAAAGCAATTCTTGTGCCGCAATATTAATGCGTTGAAAGACAAGTATATAACGGACAGGAAAGGGATTTTTGATCGCGAAATATGAGTAACCTGATAGCAATTTGCTGCAATCTGATGCATATTCTTGTCACAATTATTCAGCGCTGGAGGAGTCCGAAACCAGGCCATATTCCCACTTAAGTATTCCCCCCTCAAGGTTTCTGACATATTCATAGCCGGAGTCTTTCAGAATTTTGGCCGCAATGCCGCTGCGGCGACCGCTGCGACAATAGAGAATAATAGTGTCGCTTTTATCAAGATTATACTTCCCCTGTTGAATATCGCTAAGGGGCAGCAGCTCAGCCCCGGCGATATGCCCACCGGTAAATTCGGAGGGCTGGCGGACATCAATTAGCCTGAACTGCGATTTGGAATCAATCATGCTTTTCAGTTGAACAGGAGCGATATTTGGTGATTCTCTTTTCGCAAAGAAGGCATATATGGCAAGGGCAATTATAACTGCGATTATTGCCACAAATCCGAAATTGATCCGTCTGCCTGCCATAATCAAAATTCCAGGTTTTATTTTTCTTGTCCCATCAGATTCTATTCAGTCTCCAAAGGCTGAAATTCAAGATGGAGGCGAAACTCACCCATAATATATAAGGAATAAGAAGGATTCCGGCAGGGACAGATATTTTGAAAAATTGAATCATGGTCACCAGAATCATTATCCAGAGTATTACAATCTCGATAAAGGCCGGGAATATTTGTTTCCAGCCGAAGAATATCCAGCTCCATAGGGCATTAAGAATTAATTGAACGACAAACAGGATCAGAGCGGTGGTCACACCGGGCGTATCCAATCCCTTATTCCAGACTAAGAAGGCGGCGATACCCATAAGGAAATAAAGGGTAATCCAGACCGGGGCGAAAATCCAGTTGGGGGGATTGAATGATGGTCTATTCAGAGTGGCATACCAGGTAGGGATTGAATTGACATTCGGTATAGAGCCGATCGCTCCGGCCAGCTGGCAGATTACGACACAGAGAATCAGTTTGGCAATATCTGAAAGAGTTATGCTCACAAATACTAATACGTTTTCAAATTTATTTCAATAACACGGCCAGGGCGATGGAATTGACAATATCCTGAACCGATTGGATTTCGTATTCGGTGGCCACGGGAACCTTCCCGCCAAAAATCACCCCGGCCGACTCAGCTTTGGCATAGAGCGATAGGGCCTTGAATATCCCATCAGCCGTCTCCAAAGTGGGTCCGATAAAAATGTCCGGGTCGCCGGCCACGGGGGAATTTTTTATCCCCTTATGCTGCGCCACCTCGGCGCTGATAGCGCAGTCAAAAGAGAGCGGGCCATCGATAACACAATTCTTTATCTGTCCCCGGTCGGCCATCTTGGCAATGACAGCTTCCGCCATAGTGACCGGCATGGCGGGCGAAACTGCCTCCACCGCCGCCAGAAGCGCCACTTTCGGCAGAGCCACACCCAGTTTCCGGGCGACGGTCACCGTATTTTGCACTATTGAGATGGATTGGGTAATTTCGAGTGGCTGCACCATAAGGCCGTCGGCGACAAAAAGCATTTTATGGTATCCGGGAACGATCAGAAGAGTAACATGAGTAGCCTGAGTCCCTCTAAAAATAAAACCGGAGGAATCCTTGTTTGCCGCTGATACAAAATCCGAGATGGCGTTGTTACAGACGAGTAGAATATCCAGCTTGCCTGAGTTGGCAAGAGCAAGGGCATCGGCAATCGGATCCGTGCTTTCAATAATGCCGAAATCGTCGGGGTTGAGTTTTGCCACTCGCGCGATATCTTCAATATCTCTCTTCTTGCCGAGGAATTGCGGAAAGACAAGTCCCCCTTTCCCGGCCCTGACTGCGGCTTCCAAAACCTTCTGCTGGATGGGAGAAATAATGCCAAGCTGGAGAGGATTACCGGATCCCGCTTTTTCACGGGCGGCGGTCTGAATATCGGTAAATGATTTGCAGGCGTTCATTGGACAACTCCGTACCCCGATTTCTGATAGTAGTCGGCGATAAGGCAGGCAAGGGAGACCGAGGCTTTTTTATTCTTGATGGTATCAGTGCGTGAGACCAGGCTCACCGGGACTTTCGCGCCGACAATGACCCCGGCAAATACCGCCCCGGCAAAATTGATCAGAGCCTTGGCTATAATATTGCATTCTTCGATAGAGGCGGAAATGAGAATATCGGTATCGCCGCCTCGGCCGGCGGCTCGGTCGAAAGTAAGAGGGCCTTTCAGTTCGAGATCGGGCATATGAAGCTCTCTGGCGCGGCCAAGAAAAGCTTTAGTATCATTATCGTTTACTCCCGAGACCGCCACACGGATATGGTTCAGTTTCAGCGCCCGGGATATGAGGATGGCATTTTCCATAATCTGCAGCTTCTGCTCCAAATCCGGTTTGACCACCATGCCGCCATCGCTCATGGAAAGGAGCTTGCCGTAACCGGGAATATCGAGCACCGCGACATGTGAAAGGGTGTTCTTAGTGCGGAGGTTGAAATCTTTGGAGAGGACCGTTTTCAGAAGGGTCGAGGTTGAGACAAATCCTTTCATGATAACATCGGCCTTTCCCTCGGCGGCCATTCTTACGGCGGCATATGCGGCCTTATTGACATCTTGTTCGGCAACTATTGTCATTCGGGAAATATCGATATTGCCGTCCGCGGCCATTTTTTCAATCAGCGTCTTATCACCGAACAGGGTGGCATCGAGAATCCCCTCGGCCTCTGCCGATGACAGCGCGCCGAGAACATCAACATCCTGTGCCGCGGCCACGGCCACCATTTTTCTTTTGCCTCCGGCCGAGAGTTTTGCCCCCGAGGATATGATCTCATCCGAAGAACTTATGAAGTCATAAGGATAGGCCATAATTTACCTGTCAATAATCTTTGGGAACCTCTTTTTTCTCGATCACGCGCAGGGCGCCGGCCGCCAGAGCCTCCATCTCGAACTCGCCCGGCACGACAATTACCTCACCCAGGAAAGAAATATATTCTTTCAGAATATCCACCAATCTTTTTGAATTGGCCATTCCGCCGGTAAGGATGATAGCATCAAGTTTACCCTTCAGCACGACAGTGCAGGCGCCGATCTCCTTGGCAATCTGGTAGGCCATGGCCCGGAAATAGAGCTCGGCCTTTTTGTCGCCGGAATCGATCATTTTCTCGACTTCGCGCAGATCGGACTGCCCGATATAGGCAAGCAGTCCCGCTTTGCGCGAAAGCTTATCGATCAACTCTTTCTCGGTGTACTTACCGGAGAAGGCCAGTTTGACCAGAGCGCCGATCGGCAGGGCACCGGCGCGGTCGGGCGAATACGGCCCCATGCCCAGAAGAGCATCGTTGACATCGACAATTTTCCCTTTTTCCACCGCCGCTACCGATATGCCGCCCCCCATATGCACCGCCACGAAATTGCACTGCTCGAGACTGCGGTCAATCTTCGCCGCGTGACGCCGACAGATTTCTTTGATATTGAGGGCATGCGAACGGCATTTGCGCTCAATCTCGGGAATCCCCGAGACCCGCGCCATGTCGGTGAAATTATCGACCGTTACCGGATCGACAATGACCGCCGGCACTTTATATCGTCGGCCGAGATGGTCGGCGATAATGGCACCCAGATTGGAGGCATGGTTGGAGTATTTCATATGATGAAGGTCATCGAGCATTTTCTCATTTATCCGGTAAGCGCCGCCCTCGAGGGGACGAAGCGGGGCGCCGCGTCCGGCCACCGCAACGACTCTTTTTTGATCAATATTCTGTGACGCCAGCCACTCATCAATATTTTTCATCCGCAGCTCGAACTGGTCGGCGACATTGTCGAAAGCAGCCAGTTGCTCCGAGGAATGGGTAACATTGGTCTCGGCTGATTTCTCCTTCGCGCGGAAGAGGGCCATTTTGGTGGAAGTAGAACCGGGGTTGATAACAATGATTATTTCTTCCATTGCTTTTTCCTCAGGCCGTTCCTTTATTGACCGAACCGGCCAACTGCCGTCCGCGGGCAAAGGCCTGAAGGTTCATTTCGATAAATTTCTCTTTGACCCTCTGACGAATAACCTCCTGCCAGAGCGATTCGGCGAATTCCAGGTCGGTGGAAAGGCTGCCAAGAAGGATGGTATTGACCAGCCGGACATCGCCCAGGTCTCTGGCGATATCTTCGGCTTCAAGCACCAGCAGGCGGTGGACTTTTTTCCGGAGCTCCGCAACCGGATCATCAGGGTAATGGAATTTTCCGCCGGTGGCAATGGGCGGCACCAGACGGGTAATAGCCGTAACCAGAAACCCCTCTTTTTTCATCCAGTCGATAGCCCGCAGCGCCTCGGCCACCTCAAAGGAAATCAGGATATCGGCCTGACCGTACGGGATAATCGGCGAGTAGACTTTCGGGCCGAATTTGATATGCGAACTCACTACTCCCCCGCGCTGCGACATACCATGCACCTCGGATTTTTTCACATCATAACCGCCATTCATGGCCGTCTCGGAGAGAAGCTCCGATGCCAGAAGGACTCCCTGACCGCCGACACCGACGATAAGAATGTTGGTTGTAATGTTTTCCATGACCACCTCACTTGTCCGGGGTTTTATCGGGTATCGGGACTATCGCTTCCGGCCTGCAAACCTGCGCGCAGAGTGTACAGCCGGTGCAGAGAACGGCATCAATGATCGCTTTGGGGCGACCATGTTTGGTCATCTCGGTTGAGGGTGAAATGGCCGGGCAGCCGATCCGGAAACAGGCGCTGCAGCCGTTGCAGTCCTCGGGTATCACCATGTACGGCCGATCAAGAATCCGCTTGGGCATGAGAACACAGGGGCGGTTGGTGATAATGACCGAAGGGCCGGGGCGTCTGATTTCATCTTCGAGCGCCCGTATCATGCCATTATAATCATAGGGATCAATTTCACGCACCGAATCCACCCCGAGCGCCCGGGCCAACTGGGCCAGATTGACCGATTTGGTTTCCTCACCCATCAGGGTATGTCCGGTGGAGGGATGCTGCTGGCCGCCGGTCATGGCGGTGATGCGATTATCCAGAATGACAACGGTGATGTCGCTCTTGTTATAGACGGCATCAAGCAAGCCGGTGATTCCGGAGTGAAGGAAAGTGGAATCGCCGATAACCGCCACCACCCCTTTTTTGTAGCCATCGACTTTATCAATGCCGATGGCATTGCCGATAGAGGCACCCATGCAAATACAGGAGTCGAGATATTCCAGCGGGGGAAGCACGCCGAGGGTATAGCAGCCGATATCTCCGGTGACGGCCACGCCGAGTTTGCGCAGCGCCATATAGGCGCCACGATGGGGGCAGCCGGGGCAGAGAATTGGCGGACGCGGGAAAAGAGTCTCCGGTTCGATTTCGGCGCCAGCGACCGATTTGAGAAGGCCGGCCTCTTTAAGACCCAGAGCAACCTTATAGGGTGAAAGTTCGCCCTGCCGCGAGAAGTACTTCTTCCCTTCTATCTTTATCCCGGCGGCCTTGATAATCTCTTCGTAGTACGGTTCCAGTTCCTCGATAATCAAATTGACCTTATGGGCCGCAACAAATTTACTTATTTTTTCGATTGGCAGTGGGAAACCAAAGCCGATTTTGAGATAATCGGCATCGGGGAGGTTATCCTTGGCGTACTGGTAGGCAATACCGCCGGTGATGATGCCGATTTCGGAGCCGTTGTTTTCGACTTTATTGAGTTCGGTTGATTCGGAAAAGAGGTGGAGTTTCTCGAGGCGCTGCTCGACCACCACGTGGCGTTTCTTGGCGTTGGCGGGGATCATCACATATTTCTGCATATCCCGCTTGAAACCTGATTCGGGGAGCACTACCGGCTCGTATTCCTCGACAATCGCCTTGGAGTGTGAAATGCGGGTGGTCATCCGAAGCATCACCGGCGTGTCGAACATCTCCGAGATTTCGAACGCCCGGCGGACAAAATCTTTCGATTCCTGGCTGTCGGAGGGTTCCAGAAACGGTATCTGGGCGAATTTGGCGAAGAAACGGTTATCCTGCTCGTTTTGAGAGGAGTGCATTTCGGGGTCATCGGCCGAGACCACCACAAAGCCGGCGTTGACTCCGGTGTAAGCGAAAGTCATAAACGGGTCGGCGGCGACATTAAGGCCGACATGTTTCATGGTCACCAGAGCGCGGCCGCCCCCCAATGAGGCGCCGATACCGACCTCGAAAGCCACTTTTTCGTTGGGCGACCACTGGGAGTAGATGGAGCGGTATTCCTCGGCTATGGTTTCGAGGATTTCGGTGGAGGGTGTGCCGGGGTAACCGACGCCGAGTTTAACCCCGGCCTCGAATGCGCCCCGCGCCACCGCCTCATTTCCGGAAAGTAATCTTTTCATATAAAGGCTCGATTATAAGTGCATTTCAGTGGGGTAATTATAGCGAATTTCGCCATAATTGGCAATCTTTCTGTGAATGTTTTCACAAGGGAGAATAGCGAAATATTTAATTCCTTTGTCCTTGACACGCCGGTTAGCATCCTTTAATTGAGTAACGTGGTCGAGTTATTAATTGGAATCAGTCAAGAATAGAGAACATGAAAAAGCCGGGTCATCTTCAATTGGGTCAGCAAGTTTATCCTTATAAGAAGGAATATCCATCATTACTTACCGCCTATATTACCCAGGCGAATGAGGCTATACGTGCCAACAAACATCACGACCACAGGCGCGCATTATTCATAGACTTTCTGCGAAAGGCATACGACGTTGACCCCACAGAAATCGAAATTGAGGAAAAAATTAAGGTTGCCGCCGTTAGAGGCTATATCGATGCCTTATATAAGTATCTGATTTTCGAGTTTAAGACAAATTTGGAAGGCGAACTAAAAGCGGCGGAATTGGAACTGCAGAAGTATTTTGAATCGCAAGTAGCACCCGGAGAGTACTTGGCTGTCGTGACAGACGGGTTGAATTTCATTCTCTATCAATACGAACATGAGAATGTTACAGCTATTTCCCGGTTCGTGCTTAGCGAATCAGATGTTATTGCTTCATTTAGAGTTTTTGACGATCTCCTTTTTGCCTCAAGGAAGACGACGCCGAAATCGATTGACATAACAACAAGATTCGGACCAAACAGTGCTGTTTTCAATAAGGCGCGGGGCATATTAGAGGAACTATATCAACATGTCAGTCTCAATCCCAGCGTCAAAGTGAAGTTCACCGAATGGAACAGTCTTCTCTCGAAAGTTTATGGCGAGCCAGTTGGCGATTTAAGGCTATTTCTTAAACATACTTATTTGACGATGTTTTCCCGCCTGCTCGTTTTGAATGCTCTTTTCCCAGATACCAAGAAATCCGCAAACTTGTACAAGGGTCTATTGACAGGTGATTTTTTCGCCAAACACAATTTGCTTAACATGGCCGAGCGCGATTTCTTCAGTTGGGCTCTTGACACTGAAATCGAGGATCACTTTGTTGGCCTTTTGGCCAAGGTGGACAAATACCTTTCTCCGTTCAAGCTGGATAATATTGATGAAGACATATTGAAAGAAATATATCAGGAACTTGTGGATCCTGAAAGCAGGCACTCGCTGGGCGAATATTATACACCAGACTGGATTGCAGACATTGCCTTGTCCGCATTGAAATACAGGAAAGGCACAATACTTGACCCTGCCTGCGGTTCAGGTACTTTCTTGCTGGCTGTGATAAGAAGGCTACGCAAGATGGGTCTTACGGGCGGCAAATTAGTGAATAAGACTCTGGAATCCGTTCTTGGAATAGATGTGCATCCGCTGGCCGTAATAATGACGAAGGCAAATTTGCTGCTTGGCCTCGCAAAGGAAATTAGGAAGCTTGGGGCTGATGTCTACCTGCCTGTCTATATGTCTGATTCTTTGATGACGAGCGAGAATAAGAAGACTAGGGCAGTTGCAATAGAGGTTGCAAACGGCGATGGCTTTGCCATACCTGTTTCCATTATTGGGAAAAAGCTGAATGCAGATGCCATGATAGATGATTTGTGCTTATCCTGTAGAAAAGCGGCAACGGACGACAAAGACAGAGATGCGGCGCTCAAAGGATTCCTGAAGCGCTATAGGGATAATATTTCTGAATCGGATGAATGGCTTTGGAGAAAGAACTTCAATTTACTGATGAATTTAATTAGCGATAATAGGGACACCATATGGGCATTTATTCTTAAGAATGCTTATCGCCCGGCATTTATCCGACTCAGGAAGGTTGATTACGTTGTGGGCAATCCTCCATGGCTGGCTTACAGATACATTAAGGACATAAACTATAAGAAGAGAGTTAAGCAGCTTACATTAGAATACAAACTCCTTAACCCGGAAGACGGTAAGCTGTTTACTCAGATGGATACAAGCACCTTGTTTTTTGTTCATTCCGAAAGAGAATTCCTGAAGAAAAATGGAAAAATCGCTTTTGTCCTCCCGAAAACAGTGATATTACCGGCCAAGCAGCATCGCAATTTTCAGGAAAAGGGTTTTTCTGAGGTGCACGATTTTACAGGCGTTACGCCTTTATTTAACGTTAGATCCGTGCTGATTATCAAAGACCCAAATTCGGTCGTGATCAATAATATCCCAACAACTTTATATAATGGCGTCCTGCCATTGAAAAATATGCGTTGGGATTCGGCTAAGAAAATTATCACGAGAAGAAAGACAGAGCAAACTCTGCTGATTGCCGGCACAGCAGTCTCTTATTATTATCCGCTATTTTTGCAGGGCGCGACCATCGTGCCGCGATGCTTCTGGTTTGTACAAAAAGATAAGGACGCCGCGATGCACAAAGAGCATCTGTATCTGGAAACCGGCGAAGAAGCTATGAAGGAATCCAAAGAACAGTGGAAGATGAAGATATCAGGAAAGGTCGAAAAGCGCTTCATCTTTCAAACCGTCCTGGCCAAAGGGATTATGCCATTTGCAGTAAGCCGCGTGGAACCCTTATTCCTCCCTTTAATAAGACAGAAGCATTCCTTTTTTGTTGCTGATGCTGCAGCATTAATGGAGAATGGCTATCAATCTGCGGCCAATTGGATGGGCAAAGTGGAAGACCTTTGGAATAAATATAGGAAATCTGACGATAGATCAATGGCCGAATGGCTAAACTATAATCAAAAGCTTTCAAAGCAAGATATCGACGCGCCCTATGTTGTTCTCTACAATACTTCTGGGACCAATATATCGGCGGCCCTTTATATTAATGATGCGCATCCCAACCAACAATTCAAGTCTCATGGATTCATTGCTGACGCTAAAACCTATTATTATTATCCAAAGTCAATCGAAGAAGGATTCTATCTTGTGGCCGTGTTGAATTCAGATATCGTGAACCTCGCCATAAAGGAATATCAACCCCAAGGTTTGTACGGCGAGCGTGATATTCATCGTCGCCCTTTCGAGGTATGCAATATATCGCGTTTTGATCCTTCGAATAAGGTTCATACGCAATTATCCGAACTTGGCGCAAAGAGTCACGATGAAATAAAACCATTTATCCCCAACTTGCAAGGCAGCCTAGGGCGAGTGCGGGCTGAAGTCCGAAAAATCCTTGCTGCCAACATGTCTAAGATTAACAAACTAGTCGAGAAATTGCTTGCAGAATCAGGCCAGGACGCGGATGTTCTTTTATCCAAGAGCAGATTTGTAAAAAACGGTGACCTTTTCATTTAAACATTTCCATTTCAATTATAATACCCGGTTTTCTGCCTCTATTGATGCCCGACAACAATCCATTTGACACGGATTGATTTAGAACGTTTATTAAATAGGAAGAGTCTTAGAATCGATAACCTATAATTCTTTTTCGGGAGGAGACGGATTATGGAAATCAAGAAAAAACAAGGCCTCTGCCTGTCGTCCAGATGCCATCAACCACTCTTAATTGCGCTGCTGGCAATTCTCTGCCTCGGCAGTTGGGCCGCAGCCCGGGATATGCGGCAATTCGAGCAAGCTTTGCCCAGGGTCGATAAATTGACCGCCGATATTCCTCATGTTGAAGGGGCGGTTTATTATGTCGGCAAAATCGGCCTGACGGTGACCAACACCGGAACTTTCGGCAACGCTTTCATCGGCGATTTTGTCGATCCGGTCACCGGCCAGCCAGCCCCCTCCTGCACTTATCCCTATGGCAGCAATTTGGAATATCTTTTCGGCGGGGCGATATGGGTTGGCGCCGTGGTCGGAACCGACACGCTGGTTACGGTTGCGGCCGACGGCTGGCTCATAACCCGCGAGATGTGGCCCGATTCTCTGCCCGTTGGCGCCCTTATCCGCCGCTCAATCGACAATGGCGACCCGGGGGCAAAATCCCAAGAAGACATAATTGCGGTTTATACCGATACGCTGACCGACCCCGATTACGCGGTCCCGGACTTTCGCGATGGACGCCCGCATATACCGCTGGGAATCGAGATCACTCAGAAGACTTATGCCTGGGGGTATCCGCTCACCGAGGATTTTGTGATTTTCGATCTGGCTATTAAAAATATCGGGACGAATGTTTTGACCGGGACATATATCGGAATTTATGCCGATGCTGACGTCTACCGGAAAGGGAGCGCTACAGGGTGGAGTGATGATATTTGCGGTTTCAAGAAAACCGTCCCGTCCCCCCAGGGGTGCGGGTTTATCGATACGGTCAATATTGCCTGGATTGCGGATAACGACGGGAAAGAAAGCTACGATATTTGTCCGTATACTTCCCAATCGCTCACCTCGGTGACCGGCGTGAGAGTTCTTTATGCCCCCTCGGATTCACTGAAGACGGCGTTCAACTGGTGGCTGCCCAATAGCAATGCCGCTCTTGATTTTGGCCCACGGCGGGCCGGGACAACCGAGTATCCGTTCCGCGATTTTGGCAGTCTTGGCGGCCTTCTGGGAACACCGGAAGGAGACAAAAACAAGTACTATATGATGCATCATGAGGAAATTGACTATGACCAGCTATTCACCGCCGTTGACCATACCTCAGAGGGATGGCTGGCGCCTCCGTCAAATGCCGCTGGTTTTGCCGATGGGATTGATACCCGCTATCTTCTTTCTTTCGGGCCGTTTGATATATTGCCGGGGCAGACACTTCCGATAGTTTTTGCCTATGTGGGGGGAGAGAATTTCCATACCGACTGTGATGCTTTCGCCAATCTTTTCAATGCATCATCGCCTGATGCCTTTGCCGATCAGCTGGATTTCTCGGATCTGGCGTTGAATGCTTTAACGGCAGAATGGATCTACGATATTCCCGGAGTCGATACCGACAGCGACGGATACAAGGGGAAATATCGTATCTGCGGGGTAGATACTTTTTATTACAAGGGTGATGGTGTGCCCGATCTTTTTGCCGAGCCGCCGACCGATATTCCGGGCCAGCCGGGGCCGCCGGGGATTCCCAAAGGGTTTGCTTTACACCAGAACTATCCCAACCCGTTCAATGCCGCCACCGAGATTGCGTTCGAAATTCCGGCGCGGGCCAATGTGACTCTGACAATTTTCAATATCCTTGGCCAGGCGATTCGGGAAATTGAGATAGGTGAAAAGCCGGCGGGGAGCCATTCGATTATTTGGGATGGCACCGATGATTCGCACAAGCCGGCCGGCTCGGGGATTTATTTCTATAAGGTCAAGGCCGGGGAGTTTGCCAGCTCGAAGAAGATGATACTTCTTAAATGAGCGTGAATTAAGCTGTATATAGCGGGGATACCGAATTGGCCGGTATCCCCTTTTTACTATAGGGAATTTCCCATTCCTGACGATATGGATAAATATACCGGATTTTCCGGCAACAGATACCTTGTTGCCGGGGATGAATTTGGGTTGACTTGGAGGTTATGAAATCCTTATATTGGAACTCTCTCAAAAGGAAATCTTATGAAATTCGACAGCTCCATATTTAAGGCCTACGATATCCGGGGGGTGGTCCCGGAGCAGATGAATGGCGAAATAGCCTACCGTATCGGAAACGCCCTGGCCTCTTATCTTAAGCCGACCTCGATTGCGGTGGGGCGGGATATGCGGCTCTCATCAGAAGAACTCTCTGACGCTCTGGTGCGCGGCATAGTCGATTCGGGGGTTGATGTGGTTGATGTTGGACTGGTCTCAACCGATGCGCTCTATTTTGCCGTAGGGAAATTCGGGTATGACGGCGGCGTGATGATTACCGCCAGCCACAATCCGAAACAATATAACGGATTCAAAATCTGCCGACGCGAGGCGCTTCCCCTTTCCGGGCAGGAGGGGCTGGATAAGATACAACTGGCGCTGGAAAATGACATGCCATTTAAGGCCCCGCAAAGGGGGAATATTGCCCGCAAGGATATTCTCAACGATTATACCGAGCACTGCCTGTCGTTCATAGATATTTCGGTTATCAAACCGTTCCATATTGTCGCCGATGCCGGCAACGGCATGGCCGGACTGACTCTGCCATTGGTTTTCGAGAAACTCCCGGCCAAGCTCTCCCCTCTTTATTTTGAGCTGGACGGTTCTTTTCCGCATCATCCGGCATCACCGATAGAACTCGAGAATCTGGTCGACTTGCAGAAAAAGCTGGCCGCGGAAAAAGCGGATTTCGGCGTGGCTTTCGATGGCGACGCCGACCGGATGTTTCTGATCGATCGTTTCGGAAAGCAACTGGGTGGCGATATGGTGACGGCGCTGGTAGCCGACAACCTTCTCGATAAAAATCCCGGCGAGACCATCCTCTACAATTTGATTTGCTCGCGGGCGGTGCCGGAGCTGATTGCGCGCAAAGGGGGAAAAGCAATAAAGACCCGGGTGGGGCATGCTTTGATAAAACCGTTGATGAAAAAATACAATGCCATTTTCGGCGGCGAGCACTCCGGACATTTCTATTTTCGGAATAATTGGTTTGCCGATTCGGGACTGATTGCATTCCTGGTCTGCCTGGAACTGCTCAGCCGGAGCGCCAAGCCGCTGGATGAGAAAATAAAGGAAATCGATCCATATTTTCGTTCCGGGGAAATCAACAGCCGGGTTGAATCGGCCAGGGACAAAATCGAGCAGGTGGCGGCGCATTTCATCGATGGCGAGCAGGACCGGCTTGATGGCCTGACCGTCTCTTATAAGGATTTCTGGTTCAACCTCCGCCCTTCCAATACCGAACCTTTGATCAGACTTAATGTGGAAGCCGACTCAAGGAAACTATTGGATAAGAAGGTGGCGGAGATTCTGAAGATTATTCGTGCGTAGATAAGAAAATCTCCAAGATATTATAGACCCGGTCGGTTGATAAACGGCCGGGTTTTTTATTGCTGATTTTTCTTTGTACAAACCAAAGCCCCGATCCACGGGGCTTTGGCAGTGGTGTCATCCTGTAGTAACGTCAGGTCGGGCGAGGACGCTACTTCAGGAGGACCATCTTCTTGGTGGCCGAGAAGTTTCCAGCATTGGCCTTGTAGAAATATAATCCACTGGCCAGGTTGGAAGCATCCCAGTTCACCGTGACGATGCCGGCTTCGTTATGACCGGAGTATTCAGCCACCTTCTGTCCTGAGACGTTGAAGATAGCGATCGTCCAGTCGGAAGCGGTCGGCAGAGCCAGTTCGATGGTCGTAACAGGGTTGAACGGGTTAGGATAGTTCTGCGACAGACTATAATCCGACGGAATGACAACTTTCTGTTCCTGCTTGAACATAATATTGGGAGTCATCAGAGGAATGATTCCGGCCGGTATCATCTGCCCCATATGCATCCTTCTCGTATTAATATGAACCGAATAATAGGCCACATTTCCGCCCAGATTATAGAGTCCGGCGAAATAAGTGATGGCCTGACTGGCCGTGGCGCCATCATCACTGACCAGGGCGAGCTGGCTCTGGTATCCGGCCGCTATATTGAGAAGGTTGGTCAGAAGACCTCTTGCGGCACACGCCTGGTAGGAATTATCGGCAGCCAGTGTGACCATAAAGTTGAGCACATCATAGAAATCGAGCGCTTCCGGACCGGGCGCAAATGTAACATTTTCGATATGGATGGCATATCCATCGTCTCTCAAATAGAAATGCTTATAGATAGTCTGGCAGAAGGCATTGATATTAGCCATAGATATCACAGACGGCTTCTTGTCACGGATGTACTGGAGCTGAGTCTTCCACCACCAGATATCATGGATTTTGCCGGTGGCCGCATTCGTCAACTCAAAATTTACCTCGACCGGCAGACCGGCGATAGAAACCTGTGCGGACGGATCGGATAAGGGAGTAAAGCCGAGGGGTGGCTCCACTTCAACTCTATAATCGCCATCGCCAAGGGAGTCAAGAAGATAACCGCCGGCCGCATTGGTGATGGCGTGTTTGACCAACAGCTCCTCTTGGAATAGGTTGACTGTCACGCCTGCTAATCCCTGGGAATTAGCTGTTACAAGGCCATAAGCAGAACCAACCGATGGTGGCAGTTCAATTCTCTTCATAGCGATATTGTTATCTTCATTAAATTCTTCAATGGCGGCATTCGGATCGACCACGACAAAAATGGAGCGCGGCAGAGGATCGCCGACAATATAATTGACCGACAGCGGCACCGCATCGTCGGCGGACATAGATAGAATGGTCTGATCCGAGCCAATCTGATTTGATGGATTTGAAGGATCGCCATCGAAAAAGCGAACGAGAACATTGTTTACAGGATCAGAATAGGTATCACAATGTATTACGGCCGTGACGACAATGTTGTCTCCGGGGAGCGGATATGGGTTATCCCAGGAGATATCATGGAAAGTCAGACCAATATCCACTCTGGAAGTCCATACCTTTACGGTCGAGGAATCCCATGATGAAGCGCCATACGAATCAGTGACTATCAATCGGACATAACCGGAGTATTCTGCATTCCAGGTGCGCTGACAAATGGCATCGGTGCAATCGCCGAAGACGCCATCGCCGTCAAGATCCCAGGAATACCCGACAATGGAATCTCCCGCATCAAGATCATAAGACTGCAAGCCGCTGAATGTAATTGGTTCACCTATTTTGCCCGCATATGGGCCGCCCGCAACTGCGGTCGGGGGGTGGTTTTCATTGTTGCTGACTATGATCTGCTTTAGCGCCACATCGGTCATTGTCGAATCGCTGTTGTCCGCCACCCGCAGAGCCACATTGAAAGTATCACAATCTACTCCCAAAGGCAGAATATAGCCGGGATTCATTGCCGAGACGCCACTTGCATCGGGCGTGCTCCAGTCAATAGCATCGGGATCGGCCACATCGAACTTCCACAGCCATTCCATAATTCTCTTTGCGGGATTTCTGTGGTAGGATAAAGCACCATCCATCCCGAATGGCGTTCCCGGCGGGACTGAAGGCTGAGCCGTAATCACCGCTACCGGTCCCGGCTCAATGATTGAGCGGGATAGGACCAGAACGGACCACCCCGTATTGAGTTCACGGCCATATTGGACCGGATTATTGAAATTGGGCCAACCGCCATCGGCTTGCTGTGTATTTACCAGACTACGAGAGTAATAATCATACCAATCTATACCATTGATGGAATTGATTTTCTCAGTAGTGCCAGACCCATTTACTGCTATCAAACATCCTTTAGCCACTGCATAATAATTATATAAGTTGTCTATATTTCCACTGGTATTCCAATTCCGGTACAGAAAATTGAGAGCTCGGGTTACGCGCGCATCGGTCTTGGGGACTTTGGCATATGAGAGCTGACAGATTCCCGAGCCGGTCGGGCCGATCGAACTCCATGGATATGGCCAGCCATATGGCTGATAATAGAAAGCACCGTCATTGCCCCCACCGGAAGCCTGGCTATAAGCAAGCCATAATAAGAGCTCGCTCTTGACAAATGATGGTGCGGCGATACCCCAATTGCTTTCAGCCGCCTCCAAACCGATGGAAGGCCACTGGGAAGCGGAATTGTCGCTATTTCCATAATTGGCATAATAGCGCCAACCGCCGCGATAAGATCCGGTCGCGGGATCATTCTGAGCCCAAGCCAGCCAGTCGACCATATCGATAGCGATATCGCGATATGTGCGGTTGGCGACATTGGAAGCACAATTGGCCGGTGCTGTGAGATTGGGGGCGCCGCTCGCAATCGGACCGCTCCCCACGACGGCCATAAGCGCAATACCGGTTTCATAGCAACTTCGGTCGGTATTGACTCCAATTCCGATCCCATTGTGGTCCGTGTTTCCTGGAGCATCAGCTTCGGGATCACCCGCCCCCTGAATGGGAACCGAGGTTGAAATCAATGTTCTAAAAAGATAATCCAAACCCGCTTTAACATATTCAGCATAGATGTCCTTATTGTAATCATTGATTGGCAAATGATTATTGTTCTCAAATGCCAGAATTGCCGTTGCCGTTGAAGTCGCATAATAACCACCATAGCTGTACCAATATCCCGTTGGTGTCTGCTGCAAATACAGCCAGCGGAGAGCATCCTCAATGGCGGCGTTGACTTCAACTTTGTGTTCTCTGACTACAACCTCAATGACCACGGTATCCAAATCCGATTCATTATTGGCGTCGGTGACAGTGAGAACAGCCCTTTTCGGACCCATGGTAGCATAAGAATGAGTGACGGATATGTACTTGGGATTAGCGACATTTCCCGATACCGGCGCCGAACCATCGCCGAAATCCCATGAATAGGTATAGGGAGCGGTACCATCATGGACATTTCCCCAAATGGTCAATACGCGCCCCAGCCAGGCATAGGGATATACTATTGAACCCTGATTGCCGGGCATCACATTGACCCGCGGTGCCTGGCAAAATCCGGATGAAGCGCCCATGACGAGCAGAATACCGAGCGCCAACACTGTTTTAAAAATACTTTTCATTTCATCCTCTCCTTCTTTCAAATAAATGCAAATAACAAATTTCCTTACACCGCAATGAAAATTGTGCCCGACCACCTCCTCTAGTGCTCTGTTATAGGTTTCTTAAATTTCACTTCAGACAAGAACAATACTGATCGCATTATAGTCCTGATAGAAATATCAGACCTTATTCAAAAACGGGACATCTTCACCAAATAGTCTGGCTATTACTTGCGCGGCTAGTTCGGCTCAATTGTCCATACTCGAAGTGTGCTCTTATTCGGGTAGGTATTCCGGTTTTAATAGAAGATATCCGACCGCGTATGTCAAGTACTTTTTTAGAGAAATTGCCGGCATTTTGAGTACTATAGGTGGTAGCCAGTGTCTATCGGTGCCATCGTAAAATCGCCATTTCCTTCATATCAAAAACAATACGTTATTTGTATTGTAACTATCCCCACTAATAAGAGGATATTATCATGTCTGCAGATAAAGTGCAATTCATTTCATCGCCTGTTGTTCAGGCGCTTGGATTTGTTGTTCAATGTCAAATCCATTTTTGTCGCCGCCGTAGATAAAACTGCCGCCCATAAAAAAGCCAAAGCCCCGGTTCACGGGGCTTTGGCAGTGGTGTTATCCTGTAGTAACGTCAGGTCGGGCGAGGACGCTACTTCAGGAGGACCATCTTCTTGGTGGCCGAGAAGTTTCCAGCATTGGCCTTGTAGAAATATAATCCACTGGCCAGGTTGGA
>JAPLUR010000109.1 GCA_026397505.1 Candidatus Zixiibacteriota bacterium | reverse complement strand
GACTTCCGAAAGCGCAAAGACTATGTTTCTCCTGCTAAAATCTAACTCGTTATACGACATTAGGTGTCTCCTTTTGAATCAGCTTGTAAATCTTAAGGATACACCTCTTGTCGTTTTTACACACTTATAAAGATATTACCGATATAGATAACAATTCTGATGATGACTTGATTATCGCCGATTTTAGTAAGGATAGTATTACCACAAAAGGCATTGGATTTGTCACTCCTAAGAATTATGCGGTCGGCGATGGCCCCAGTTTTGTGAGCGCCGCCCAGCTTGATGATGACGGATATTGCGACCTGGTCGTTTTGAATGAGAACTCCAGGAGTATCTCTATTCTGCTCAACGATGGAAGCGGCGGATTTCTGACGGCGGCCAGTTACCCTACAACCACAAAACCCACCTCCGCAACTTTGGCCGATCTTGACGGCGACGGCGACATTGATCTTGCCATAGCTAATGAGGGAAGTTATCCCGGTTATGATCAGAAGACTTTTCTCAACGATGGGAACGGTAGTTTCATACCGGGCTCTTCTCTGCCGGCCAGCTATCATTGCCTCGCGGTTGCGGCCGCGGATCTTGACGACGACGCCGACAATGATCTCATTTATGTCGGCTCTGATTCCCGGTTTTTTGTGTTTATAAATGAAGGGAGCGGTACGTTCGCTGATTCCGTAGTGTACGAAATGTCCCTCTCACCGTTTAATATCTTTGTCGGCGATTTTGATCTCGATGGCGACCCCGACCTGGCTTTAAGTATGAACGGGGATGGAAACATTGCTGTTTACTATAATGACGGCAACGGCGTCTTTGGAGATCCTCGGTTCTATCGATTTGGCAATGCCGATATTAACGGCTTTGCTGGAGCGGATCTCGATAAAGACGGCGATACCGAGCTAATCGCGGTCAGTCAGACCGATGTCACCGATAGTATGAAAATTTTCTGGAATCGGAGAGATTTGATTCCGACTGATATCGATTATGAGGACCGACCCAGCCTGAAGCCGACTCGGTTTGCGCTGTTTCAGAATTTCCCCAATCCGTTCAATCCGGTTACAACCATCGAATATACGGTTCCGGTTCGGGCGGAAGTGGCCATTACCATCTACAATATTCTGGGGCAGACCGTGCGCAGCCTGACCGACGGCCCTAAAGCGCCCGGAACCTATCGGATCAACTGGGATGGGCGCGACAGTGGCGGACATCAGGTTTCGACCGGAATCTATTTCTACCAGATCAAGGCGGGAGATTTCACGGCATCGAAAAGGATGATTCTCTTGAAATAAGCTTAGGCTGCATACATTTCATAAAGGGACGGCGGTTGCTGTCCCTTTTTTTGTCCTCTTCACGGCCCTATCTTTTAATTATATTCCCAGACAGTATTATGTACAAGACATAACGATCGAAATTGAGGATAGCCAAGATGAAGACAGGATTTATAGGTTTGGGGTCGTTGGGGAAAGCGATCGCCCGACATTTGATTGATGAGGGAGTGGAACTTACAGTATGGAATAGGACCCGGTCCAAAGCAGAGGAACTGGGTGTGCCGATCGCCGAATCACCGGCCGAGCTTATTTCGCAAACGGATACGGTCATTCTAAGTCTCACCGACAGCACGGCGGTGCAGGCGGTTCTGATGGGTGAGAAGGGGTTGCTTGCAGCCGATTGCCGGGGGAAAATTATCATCGATACCACCACCAATCATTTCGAATCGGTCCTCTCGTTTCATCAAGCGGTTAAAGAAAGGGGCGCATGGTATCTTGAAACGCCGGTATTGGGGAGTGTTATGCCGGCCTCGAAAGGGCTCCTGACCGTGCTGGTCAGCGGGGAAGAGGAAGCTTATGAGAAAGCAAAGCCGCTTATCGGGAAAATCGGCAAGACCATTTTCTATCTTAAAGAGCCGACTATAGCAACCAAAATGAAACTGGTCAACAATCTGGTGCTGGGAACCCTTATGGCTACTCTGGCCGAGGCGGTGGTGTTGGGGGAAAATGTCGGCATTCCAAAAGAGAAGGTGCTGGAGATTCTTTCAAAAGGGGCGGGAGATTCGATGGTGCTGAACGCCAAAAGAGAGAAATTGCTCAAAGAGGATTTTGCCGTGCATTTCTCCTCGGCCATGATATATAAGGACCTGCACTATCTTCAGGACCTGGCGCGCACTATGCGGCAACCACTCCTGACCGGGAGTATCACCAAAGAGATATTCGGGATGGCCTTTACCAAAGGGATTGAGAATCTCGATTTTTCGGCGATATACAGAGTTTTTAGAGAATATTGATTGATCGCTACAGTATCTGATTAGTCAATTTTACTTAATTGTAATCTGAGAGCGCAGTGCAAACGATTTGTGATCTGCCGCCCGCTGTACGGCGAGGATACCATCGAGATGATCGCATTCATGCTGGAGAAGCTCTGATAAATCACCTTCAAGACTCTCCGATTTTTCTTCCCATTTGAGATCGCGATATTGAATACGGCAGTGCGGGTGGCGCAGGACTTTCACCATCAAGTCGGGGAACGACATGCAATCGTCCCAGATTGCGATCATCTCCTCCTCCGGGAAAGTGAGAACGGGATTAATGAATACGACCTGTCTGGGACTATTCATATAGACGAGCCGTTTTTTTACGCCGATTTGCGGCGCCGCGATGGCCCTTCCGAATCCGTATTTTTTCCGAAATTCCTGCAACGTGTCGGCCAGATCCTCAGCGACTTCTTTCATTTCATATAAATCATCCATAGTAACCTCGGCGGAGATTTCATAAAGCTCCGGATTACCCAGTAGAAGAATTTCTTTTGCGGCCATCACTCAATCCTCATGCAAAGAACAAGACGACTTTCAAGTCTTAATTCCGATAAAAACCGGATAGGATTCATTTGCGAGACCATCGGCGATATTGGCCAAGGGTGATTGCAGTTGCACCACTTCAAAGCCCACCTCTCTTAGCGTCTCACTCCAGGTTTTGAGCGGGAAAATCCCCAGCGCCATGCGATCGGTTTGGATATCGAGAAATCCCTCACGGCGGATCAAATAGACGAAGGTGCATTCATAGGTGCTGTCGGAGGGATCGGGATCATAATTATTTTCGATATAGGTCAATTCTATGTTGTCTTTCTTATGATTCTTGACTTCGGTTCGGTTCTGGATAAAATGCTCGGCCCACTCTTCGGCGAAGGTTATCAGGAGGCCACCTCTTTCGAGATGCTCGTAGGCGGTGAGAAAGGCGGCTCTTAATTCCTCGAGTGTTTCCATATGCGCCACGGCATCATGCAGAATCACGGCATTAAACTTACGATTGAGCCGGACAGAGCGCATATCCTCGGGGATATATTCCACCTCGGGGTTGAGTTTCTGCGCCAGCGTCATCATCGGGAGGCTGACATCGATTCCGGTGATGTTAAATTCACTTTTGAGCACCCAGTCGAGAGCGCCGCCGCCGGAGCCGAGATTGAGGATTGTTTTGACACCCTCGGCGCCATATTCCTTTATCAAACGGATAAAGAATTCCCCTTCTTCAATATAATCCTCGTGATGCGATATTATCGGCCAGAGCCACGAAAGGTCATGGTACAGCCGCATGGATTCATTACGTATTATCTTCATTCCCGTTCATTTGTCAGGGGCGCAAGACTCCTGATTTGCCAGGTCTGAGACAAGCGTAAATCTATCTTAATCTGCTTTCCTGGGTTCAACCATCACCATTTTCTCTCGCTCGACTGTCACCAGCCCCGGCTTGGCCTTGCGCGGTTTGTGGACATATCTTCGTTCCGTGTATATCACCGGCACGGATTTGGAATTTTTCGCCTTGGAATGATACGCGGCAATGGCGGCGGTTTCCAGAATCTCGGCTTTGGAAGGCTTGAAATTCTTATCGGGGAATTTCATCACCACATGCGACCCGGGGCACTGCGAGGCATGAAACCAGAGTTCGTATGGTTTGGCGTGGCCGAAGGTAGTGCTGTCGTTATCGGTACCGTCACGGCCGACAAAGATGGTGATGCCGGTGGCAAGGGTGTAAGGTTTATACGGCAGGCGCGGAGCGATTTCCTTTCTATCGACCGCCTGCGGCAGAAGCTCCTCGATTTCGGTGCGGTATTGCTGTGAGGCAGTCTCATAATTATTCTCCAGCGCCGATAGTATCCGCCGTGCATTCGCCAGTTCTTGTCGGGCCACTTCGCCGCGGCGTTCCAGAAGTGCCACCCCTTCCTTTCCCTTTCGATATTTTTTGAAATACTCGTCCGCATTTTCGGCGGGGGAGAGGGCCGGGTCAAGCGGGATGGAAATTTCGCCCCCCGTTTCGAGATAGATATCCTTGAGGACAATTTTGTCCATTCCTCTTTTCATCGAGGAAAGATTTATTTTGAGAAGCTCGGCATAGCGGCGGTACTCCTCAAAGCGGTCGGCAGCGGCAATGTCCTCATCGACCTTGACAACTTTCCGTTCCAATTTTTTCACCCATCGCGCGACCGCATCGATCACTTTCTGAGTTTCGGAAATTTCCTCTCTGACCTCGCGATGCGTTTTGATGGCATCATAAATGGCCGGGGATAGAGAATTGCTCTTATGGTAATCCTCTTTGAGATAATGAAGACGAAAGGGATAGACACCCCGCCCGGCGGCGGTATCATAAGAATATCCATGATGATAATCATCGAATTTATGGGCCACGGCCTTTATCGTATCAACCAGGCGTGATATGGCGCTCTCATCGAGGGCATGAGGCGATATATCGCCGGTGATTCCGACCTGATAGAGAATTTCATTGACCAGGTATTCATCAAGACCGATCAGAATTTTCCTAAGAACAAGGCCGATGCTCGGCCCGGTCTGTGATTTTAGCATGGCCGATATATCGGCGTGATTTATCTCAAAAGGATTCAGCTTAATCATCGACGGGGGAGGGATATACTTTGTCGATGGTTCGAATTTCTTATGCCGAAGAGTGGCAAGTATGACTTTGGGTTCATCCAGCAGCCAGATATTGCCGTTGGGGCCGATAGCCTCGACTATTATTTCATACTTTGTACCGTCACATTCGATGGCAATACGGAAAATACGGTCAAGGCCAATCTGCCTGACAGAAATGACCGTCCCACCCTCGGCGGGCTGAAAAAAAGGCCAGGGTTTTTCGTTGGTGTCGACATTTATCTTCCCGGCGGGAATCAGGAAAGCACCAAAGCCGACCGGATGGTAAGACAAACCGAGAGCGAGTGTCCCTTTCTCTTTCTTGAAGAAGAGATAGGCCTCCCGTTCTTTTTTATAGAAAGCGGTGCCGGTAAAACAGGAACCGATGATGTTATCATTCAGCTCTTTGACCAGCGAATATATATGCAGGGCGGTTTGCATGGAGGGAATATAAGGTATTCTATAAAGAAGGTCAAAAGGGTATGTGGATTCAAACAGGCAAGCAATATTTCAATATTGTGTCGGTTCTTTCGCTAAATTTATCAGGCGTGTGAAGCGACATCATTCCCGTTGTTAGCAGACGCACCGGGTCATATTCCGCCGAAAGACAGGAACAAGAAGAAAAAGGGTCGCCATACAAGTCAACCCCTACGAAATATCAAATAATTGCGGCTTTACTTCTTTTCATACTTGGCGACGCCCTCTTTGAAAATATTTCCGCCGTGGCAGTCTAGCGCAACGATCGCGGGAAATTCTTTGACCGTCAACTTGCGAATCGCCTCGGCGCCCAGCTCTTCGTAAGCAATCAGTTCATTTCCGGTGACCGATTTGGCTATCAGCGCCGCCGCTCCACCGACCGCGGCGAAATAGACCGCTCTCTTCTCTTTCATTTTTGCGACCACTTCCGGTCCCATTTCCCCCTTGCCGATCATCCCTTTAAGGCCGACCTCGATCATCCGCGGGGAGTAGGCATTCATGCGGTATGAGGTTGTCGGGCCAATCGAGCCGACCACCTGCCCCGGCTTGGTCGGGCTGGGGCCGGCAAAATAGACGATTTGACCCTTTGGATCGAAGGGGAGCTTCTCGCCCTTATCGATCAGGTCCACCAGTTTCTTATGGGCGGCATCGCGGGCCGTATAGATCACCCCGGTTATCAAAACCTCATCACCGATTTTGAGATCAGCGACGACCGTATCGGTAAGGGGGGTGCTGATATGTTTCTTATTGGCCATGGCATTTATCTCCGGTTATTATTTTCTTTTAAAGGACAATCTCTTTATGCCGGGCGGCGTGGCACTGCACATTGACCGCCGCCGGAAGGCTGGCGATATGGCAGGGGAACACCTCAATATGCACATCAAGTGCAGTAGTGGTGCCGCCCAGTCCCTGCGGGCCGATACCGAGCTTGTTGATTTTATCGAGCAGTTCGATTTCGAGATCGGCGTAGAATTTGTTGGGGTGGCGATTGCCGATTTCGCGCAGGAGGGCTTTCTTGGCCAGATAGGCGCATTTCTCGAAAGTACCGCCAATAGCAACGCCGACAATAATCGGCGGACAGGGGTTGCCGCCGGAGCGGCGCACGCGGTCAATCACAAAATCTTTGACCCCCTGAATGCCATCCGATGGTTTCATCATTTTCACCTCGGACATGTTCTCCGAGCCGCCCCCTTTGGGGGCAATGATGATTTTCAGTTTGTCGCCGGGGACAATGTCGGTATGGATGACGGCCGGGGTGTTATCACCGGTGTTTCTCCGTTCGAGCGGATCGCTGACGATCGATTTGCGCAGATACCCGTCTTTGTATCCCCGCCTGACACCCTCATGCAAGGCTTCATAAAAATCGCCGTCGACAATTTCGACCTGCTGGCCCAGCTCCACAAAGAGAACCGCGAAGCCGGTATCCTGGCACATCGGCGCTGTCTCGTCATGAGCGATTCTGGCATTTTCGAGAACCTGATCCAGAATCCCCCGCGCCACCGGCGATTCCTCGACCTCTTTCGCGTTCTTGATCGCCGTGACCACATCCTGGCCCAGATCGTAAGAAGCATCGATCGACAGTTTCCGAACGGCGTCGATAATGACTTTGGTACTTATTTGACGCATATCTTTTCCTCCGTTAATTCCTATCAAATGATAATTTCATATCAGGTTATACACCCGGGTGCGTTCGACGGTACAGCATCCGGGCGTTTTCCATTCTTTTTTTCAGCGCCGGGTGGTCATAGAACCAGAATTCAATCAGAGCCGGCGGCTCCGGGTCGGAAAGATTGGCCACCGAGAGTTTATCGAAAGCGGTGACCGCCTCATCACCGGTCACTCCCGATATTTCCAGACCATATTGGTCGGACTGATATTCAAAGTAGCGGCTGGCGCCATTCTCAATCGGCTGAGTTATAAAACTGAAAATGGTAACGAAAAGCAGGATGAGCGGCAGGCTGGCCATATCCCCCAGGTGGGTGAATCCCAGGCGACGGCTCTGGCGGCTGATAAAACGAGGCAGCAATTTGTCAATCAGATACCCCATCAAAAACATTATCACAACCGCGATAAACAATCCGTACCAAATGTGGTTTTTCAGATAGTGCCCAATTTCATGACCCATGATGAATTTCAGTTCATTGACACTGAAGTTCTTGATGGAGGTGTCATACAATACGATCCTTTTGGTGCCGAACATGCCGGTGAAATAGGCGTTCACCTTGGAAGACTGCTTGGATGCATCAACTTCATATATGTCGGGATTGGTGATGCCTGCCCGGCTGGCCAGGGCGATCATTTCAGTCTTCAGTTCCTGGTTCTTAATCGGTTCGAACTTGTTGAAAATCGGCGCGACAAGTACCGGGAAAATGACTATGACCAGAACCATGAAAGGTATGATGCCGATTGCGAAATAGAGCCACCATTTCTTGAAACGGTTTATCAGCCAGTACAGGATCAGGAAAATGAAAAATCCGAAGATAAATATTACGGCGAAGGTTTTGAGATTATCGCCCATCCACTGGCCGAAGGTTTGATTGGAGAATCCATAATCATGCTCGACCACAAAATTGCGGTAATAATCAACGGGGAAATTGATGAGGGTCATGAAGAGCAGGAAGAAAATAAAATAGAGAAGGTAAACCAGGAATTGCTTTTGGGTGATGCCCAAGGCCCATTTCCGGAATCGGGCCGAAAGGCCGGTATACAGGACGATAATAAGAATAGCAATGCTGACGAAAAATGATATGAACCGCCAACCGTTGACAAATTTCGAATAAGAAATCAGTTTGGCTTTTCTATCGGGCGACATAGGATATTCAAAATCGGCCGAGGACGTCTTAGTGGCGGCCGATGAAATGGTATCGGAAGCGGGGATCGAGGAGGTATCGGGCGGAACGGCGGATGAATCGGGCACCCCGGCAAAAATAGTTCCGGTTAATAAAAGCAGGGAAAAAACAAGGATGGACAACCTCATGGCATGGCTCCGGAAATCGGTTATCTTTTATCCGATGATAATAGCCAAAATCGTTTTGAAAGTCAACATTTGAGGCGGGGGACAATTGCCTGAATTGGGCCGGTTTGCGGCGGGAATTTCTTTCTTTCGTTTCGGTTCTCGATTATATTCCCCCATGCCTTTTGTAGGAGAATTAGCCGCCTTATCGACTGCCTTTCTCTGGTCGTTTACCTCTCTTTTTTTCACCTCGGCCAGCCGCCGTATCGGGGCATACTGGGTTAACAAGTTTCGCATTTTATTCGCCTCAGTCTTGCTGGCAACAACCCTGCTTATCGCTACGGGGCATCTTTTTCCGGCGGAAACTGAGGCCAAGTCATATTACTACCTTATTTTGAGCGGCATTATTGGTCTTTCCATAGGTGATTTATTTCTGTTCCGTGCCTTTGTAACAATTGGGACCAGGCTGACCCTTCTGATCTTTTCGGTCTCACCGATAATCACGGCACTGGTGGCGTGGGGGATGCTGGGCGAAACCCTGAGTGCAATGGCGATTCTGGGGATTGTTGTCACGATATCAGGCGTGGCCTGGGTAAGCGCCGAGCGAAATGCCAATGGAGTCGAAAGCAAACCCTCTGATAGAAGGAAAAGATGGCTGGGAATCTCTCTGGCGGTCGGTGGGGCAACCGGGCAGGCGATCGGTCTGGTGCTGGCCAAAATCGGGATGGGGCAGAATATCCAGCCGCTTCAGGCAACTTTTATCAGGATGATTTCAGCGGCGATTGCAATCTGGCTGTTTGGATTCTTAAGGGGAGACACAAAGGAGGTTGCCGAGAAATTCAGCAACCGGAGAGCGATTCTGCTGGCGCTGGGCGGTTCGGTTTGCGGGCCGTTTCTGGGAGTATGGCTGTCATTGGTTTCGATCAAGTACACCGAGACCGGTATTGCCGCCGCGATCATGGCGATTGTGCCGGTGATGGTGATTCCGCTGGTGGTACTGTTCTATAAAGAAAAAGTATCGTGGCGGGCGGTGATTGGGGCAGTGATTGCGGTGGGGGGAGTGTTTCTTCTGTTCCTGGCGACATAAAGGCAAAAAAAATCCGCACCTGAAGTTGGTGCGGATCTTAAGTTCCATTTCCAAAACAGCTATTCGAGAACCGAGACGATTTTCTTATCGCGCCCTTTGCGCTCGAATTTAATCACGCCGGTGATTTTCGCGAACAGGGTATCATCTTTGCCGATACCGACATTGGCGCCCGGGAGGATTTTGGTCCCGCGCTGGCGGATGATGATTGTTCCGGCCGGTACCGCCTCGCCGCCGTAGGCTTTTACGCCCAGACGCTGGCCCTGACTGTCGCGGCCATTGCGCGAGGAACCGACACCTTTTTTGTGAGCCATAATATACTCCTTAATAAATAATCTTCAGTTTCAGGTCCCGCCAAGGCGGGACGGCCCGTTATTATACTGAAATCGGCCAAAAAAGCAAGTTCTTTTGTTATGCTATTGTCTGAAAAGCAATTAAGTCCCTTTGGTTGGAGTGGGGAATGGAAAAAGTAGCGCAAAATCCCGAAGGGTTTTGCGAACCTAAGACAAAAAGGCCCTGCCCCCCGTAAGGGGAAGGGCTGAATCTATACTATAATATCGCGCTGATGCCTACTTGGCGACCGGCTCCTGCTTTCAAGTTGCGCGGGGTCTTGTCCCACCGATGTTATCGGGGGGATGTGACCCCGCGGTCGGTCGGTCTCAGGTCCAATCCTTGAATATTGGAATGATGCCTTGATCGTCGGTGAAATAGGCGCGCGCACTTGACCATTTCCAGTCTTCTGGATTCGAAACTTCTCCTGCAATGACCGGATTGTTGTGGATATATTTGGAGTGAACCCCTTTTGTTGGACAGGTTAGGGTAGGACGGTTTGGCGGTTCACTTTTTCGTTCCTCAGTAGGGCCTCGAACTCGTTGGGTGGTCGATAGCCCAGAGAGGAATGCAATCGTTTCTCATTATAGACATCC
>JAPLUR010000108.1 GCA_026397505.1 Candidatus Zixiibacteriota bacterium | reverse complement strand
TCCGGCAATTCGATTATTTTCACGCCGGTGGTTGGTGCCAATACTCTAAAACTGATTGTGACCGATTCCTGCAATGTGGCCGACACTTGCCAGACCGTTGTGACAGTGACACTCAATAGCAAGCCAGTTGCAAGCTGTCCGGGCAATCAGAGCAAGTTTGTCTGTGACCTGAGCCCGATTACAATACCGGGATTCAGTTGGTCTGACCCGAATAATAATATCAAGACTATTGCTGCCGTAGGCGGAACACTTTCCGGCAATTCGATTGTATTTACGCCGGTGGTCGGTGCCAATACATTGAAACTGATTGTAACCGATTCCTGCAACGTGGCCGATACCTGCCAGACAGTGGTGACGGTATCGCTTAATGGCAAGCCTGTCGCGAGCTGTCCGGGTAATCAGAGCAAGTTTGTTTGCGATCTGAGTCCGATTACAGTACCGGGTTTCACCTGGTCTGATCCAAATAATAATATTAAGACTATTACTGCCGTAGGCGGAACACTTTCCGGCAATTCGATTGTATTTACACCGGTAGTCGGTGCCAATACTCTTAAACTGATTGTAACCGATTCCTGCAATGTCGCCGACACTTGCCAGACAGTGGTGACCGTTGCTCTCAATTCTCCGCCGGTGGCGAACTGCCCGCCCAACACACGGCAAGACACTTATCTATTCTTCTGCAATCTTCCAACCACCTGCTGTATCAAAGGTTTCTCGGCGAGCGACCCTGATGGCAATCTTGCGACAGTAACGGTGACCGGAGGAACTCTGAGCGGCGATTCGGTCTGCTTTACGCCGGCTAAGGGGACGAACACCATCAGATTGATTGCCACCGACAGTTGTGGCATGGCTGATACCTGTGAGACTGTGGTTACCATCGTGATTAACGAGCCGCCGGTGGCCAACGGTCCGGCCAAGATGAAACTCCCGGTAAACGACATGTCCGTATGCGATCTGAGCCAGCTCTGTATCCCCGGCTTCAGTTGGGGCGATCCCAACAACAACATTGCCACGGTAACAGTCACCCCCGGCACTCTGAAACATGATACCGTTTGCTTCACACCGGTGGCCGGTATGAATACGATCACTTTAATTGTCAATAATAATATCGCTTCCAAAACTGTAATCGGCGGAACGCTTAACGGGAACTTGGTAACCTTCACGCCGATTGACGGTGCCAATGTCATTAAGCTGATTGTCACCGACTCCTGTGGTTTGGCCGATACCTGTCAGACAATAATTGCGGTCGATCTCAACGACCCGCCTGTGGCCGGTTGTCCCGGTGACTTCGCCCGGTTCGTCTGCAATCTAAGCCCGATAACGGTACCAGGCTTCAGTTGGTCTGACCCGAATAACAATATCAAAACTATCACTGCGGTTGGCGGTACCCTCTCCGGCAATTCGATTGTATTTACGCCGGTGGCGGGCGCCAACACGTTGAAACTGATAGTGACCGATTCCTGCAATGCAGCCGATACCTGCCAGACCGTAGTGACGGTTAATCTTAATCAGCCGCCGGTGGCTCAGTGCCACGGCGATACGACGATGTATCTCTTTGAGATGGGACAATACTGCCTGCGCGGCTTCGGAGCTTCCGATCCGGATGGCAATCTTTCCTCGGTATCGGTAATCGGCGGAACAAAGCATGGCGATTCGGTCTGCTTTACCACGGTTGAGGGTATTAACACAATTACCCTGATCGCCGTCGACAGTTGCGGACTGGCCGATACCTGCGTCACCCATGTCAGAGTGGATATTATTCGCACCTGTCCGTCGGTTAAAATAGAGAAGACCCATAACACGCTTCAGGGACATTTCATCGACGTGGGCGTTTCCATTGAGTATGCCACTTATCCGATCGGCGGATTTGATTTCCTGATTGCTTATGACGCCTCGGCCCTGACCTTGGCCGATGTCACACCCGGAGATTTGCTCGATACTTGCGATTGGGAGTATTTCACATACCGGACTGGAGCCCAGGGCAATTGCGGTTCGGGGTGTCCAACGGGACTCCTGCGAATCGTCGCGCTGGCCGAAACTAATAACGGCAATGTCCATCCATCCTGCTACGGCCCTTCCGACACTGACCCGCATGAACTGGCCACTATGAGATTCTTTGTCTCCAACGACCGCACTTTCGAATGCCAGTATGTCCCTGTCCGCTTCTTCTGGGGCGATTGCGGCGACAATGCTTTTTCGACCCCGGACGGTGAAATGCTCTATATCGACCGGGCCATTTACGACTTTGAAGGCAATCTGATTTGGGATGAAACTAATGATGCTCAATATCCGGAAAACGCCCGCATTCCTTTTGTCGGTGCTCCGGATGATTGCCTCAATCCCGATCCCGAAAAGCCGTCGGCCGTGCGCTGTATCGATTTCTTCAACGGCGGTGTTGATATTGTTTGCGCCGACAGCATCGATGCCCGCGGTGATATCAACCTCAATAATCTGCCCAACGAAATCGGCGATGCCGTGGTGTTGACCAATTACTTCATTGCCGGCCTAGCCGCTTTCACGGTCAATGTGGAAGGACAGATTGCCGCCAGTGATGTGAATGCCGATGGCGTAGCCCTTTCGGTGGCCGACCTGGTCTATCTGGTGCGTGTCATCACCGGTGACGCCCTGCCGCTGGAGAAACTGTCACCGTATTCCACAACGGTCGATTTCCGCTCCAATGGTTCGGTGGTCAGTGTTGATGCCGAACTCGGTGCCGCCTATCTGATCTTCTTGGGCGATGTTCGGATATCGCTGGCCGATGGCGCCGCTGGGATGGATATCAAGACCGGCTTTGATGGATTCAATACCCGCGTATTGATTTACAGCTTCACAAAAGGCCTGACCTTCACCGGCGATATTCTGAATGTCGATGGCAAGTTGATTTCGGTTGAAGCGGCTGATTATTTCGGCAATGTCTGCCGAATCGGCACCCTGCCCAGGGCGTTCAGTGTCAGCAGCTACCCGAATCCGTTCAATCCGACCGCCACAATTGAAATGACACTGCCCCAGGCTTCGGAGTGGACAGTGACAATTTTCAATGTCAGCGGTCAGCAGGTGGCTGGATTCGCCGGATTCGGTGAAGCCGGAAAGGTGATTGTCACCTGGGATGCTTCGGCTCAGGCCTCCGGAGTATATTTCTATAAGGCCGAAGCCGGACGCTTCTCGGCGACCCGAAAGATGGTGCTATTGAAATAGCCCTCACTTGTTTCCTTATATATCTACTGCACAAAAGGCCTGCCGCCCGGCAGGTCTTTTGTTATTCGACTCATTGGGCAAGGAACATTGAAAGAAGACGAAATTCGTTATGATTTTTCTCGAAATGACTCGGAGAAAAGAATTTTTTTTGATTGACAGATTGAGAAAAATGAATATTTTGAATGAAACAAGCATCAACTTAAGTCGTAGTAAAAAAGAGCATATTGCCCGCAACGGAGAAAAGTATAATGGCCAATAACATTGTCAAATTTACGATGACACAGCCTGGAAAAATTCGCGGCGGGAGAGGTGTGCCTATTTAGATGAATTCCATTTGGCCGATTCGACCCGCCGCTCTCGAATGGAGTTCGGCGGGTTTTTTGTTACCGATAGAGAAGTATCGTCGGAAACCTTAAGATGATTGTTTGAGAAAATATTATGGCTGACCAAATAGATGAGAATGAACAAATCGGTCCCGGAGAAATATCGATAGGCTCCCGGCAGGCCTTCATGAAGCTTCTGCCGCTGCTGAAACCCTACAAAGCCGGGCTGGTATATTGCTTTCTGCTTCTGGCCGTGGCCACGGGGCTTTCGCTTTACTGGCCGGTGCTGTTGAAACATGCCCTTGACGTAGATATAAAGAGCAGCGATTTTCGGGGACTAATTATCACCGTCCTGATAATCGGTGTCAGCCAGGCTCTGACCCTTCTGCTGCAATATTTCCAGCGGATAAAACTGGAGATAATCGGCCAGGGCATTATGGTGGAGCTGAAGCGCCGGCTGTTCCATCATATTCTCTCTCTCGATGTGTCGTTTTTCGACAAGAACCCGGTCGGGCGCCTGCTGGCGCGGGTGGAGTCGGATACCGAGTCGCTACGGCAGTTGTTTACCAACACGATTGTACTGTTAATCGGCGATCTCTTTCTGGCGGCCGGCGTATTTGCCGTGATGTTCTATTACAGCCGGCGGCTGACCCTGATTCTGACCGGCCTGCTACCGATTATGCTTTTGCTGCTGTTTATTTTTGAACGGTTGACCACCCCGCACTTTCTGGCTTTGCGCAAGCGAATGGCCGAGGTCACGGCTACTCTGACTGAATTTCTGCATGGGATGTCGATCATCCAGATTTTTAATCGCGGTTCCTATGCCCGGGAACGCCTCAACGAGGCCAACCGCTTGAAATTCCGCGATGATATCTATGTCCATATCGGCGTGACGATCTTCTTTAACATCGTCTTTTTTCTGCAGTACGTGATGATCAGTCTGGTGCTATTTTTCGGCATCAAATGGGCCGGTTCGGGAGTGATTACGGTGGGAACGATAAGCATGTTCATCATTCTCATCTGGCGCGCTTTCGAACCGATTTACCGCATTTCGGAACAGATGGCGAACGTCCAGAAGGCAATTGCCGGGGCCAAGCGGATCTTTGCGCTCCTGGCCAATGATGAGAAACTCCCCGACCCGGTCCATCCGGTGCAATGGAAAAGACTGGAACAGGGAATCTGTTTTGACCATGTCTGGTTCTCTTATAATGGTGATGACAATTATGCCTTGAAAGACGCCACTTTTGAGATTCCCAACGGTAAACGGATTGCCCTGGCAGGGGTGACCGGAGGCGGAAAAACAACCGTTATCTCGCTTCTGCTCCGCTTCTATGACCCGCAGCGAGGGAAAATAACGGTTGACGGGATCGATATCCGCAATATCTCAAAAGAGGAGCTGCGGCGCCGGTTTGCGCTGGTGTTGCAGGATATATTTCTGTTCCCGGGGAGTATTCGAGCCAATATAGCTCTCGAATCCGAGCATGTCACCGAGGAACAGGTGATGCATGCCGCCGTCACGGTCGAGGCGGATCGCTTTGTCCGTCGCCTGCCTCAGGGGTACAAGACCGAGGTTTCGGAAAAGGGATCAAATTTCAGCCGGGGAGAGCGGCAGTTGCTCTCGTTCGCACGGGCGCTGGTGGTCAACCCCGATGTCCTGATTCTTGATGAAGCCACCAGCTCGGTCGACCCGGAGACGGAACGGACGATTCAAGAGTCGCTCCGGAAATTGATGAATGGAAGAACCTCGCTGATCATTGCCCACCGCCTCTCAACCATTCTCGATGTCGACAGGATTCTGGTCATACGGCGCGGCGAAATAATCGAGCGGGGAACGCACACCGATTTGATCCTGCAGGACGGCTATTACTCCAAGCTGTTCCATCTGCAGTTCAAAAATAGAAATGGAGTTGTGACCAATGTTAAATAAGATCAAATGGCTCTGGCGATATTACAAGCACTTCCCCTATGTGCTTCTGGTCTTGATTGTATTGACCCCGGTACAGAGGGTATTCCAGGTATTTGTACCGAGGTTGATAGAATTCGCAATCGATTACATGAAGAGCGGTCAGGTTTCCGCCAACTGGTTTGCTTCGTGGATCGCCCGAACCGGTGGGAATCTCGGTCTTTCCATGGCCGCCTCATTCGGACTGGCGCTCTTCCTTCTAGGGCTGACCGCCGCCCTCCTCTACAGCTATGTCCAGTGCTATCGGGCCTGGATGAACCAGAAACTGGAGTGGTTATTCCGTCAGGATGCTTTCAATAAGGTGACTCTGAAGGGACCTGATTTCTTCAATCGTTTTCGCACCGGCGACCTGGTAACGAGGATGACCGATGATGTGGCCGAAAAACTCTCCTGGTTTGCTTGTTCGGGAATATTCCGATTCTATGAAGCCGTCCTGATGGTGATTTTCTCGCTGGCGATGATGGCCTCGATCAATCCGATGCTGACCCTCTGGTCGGCCGGGCCGCTGCCGATTCTGGTCTTCATCTTCTTCAAAAGCTCGAGTCTGCTGGATCGCCGGTACGATCTTTTGCAAAAGAAGATTTCCGGTTTCAATGATGTCATGGAGGCCTGCTTGTCCGGGATTCGGGTGGTCAAGGCATACGTGCAGGAAAAATCGCAAAAGAATAAATTCGAGAGCGCGCTTCAGGAACGACGGCAGGCGGAAATCGCCGCTATCAGAACCGGCGCGGTCATCGATTCGCTTTACGGTTATATCTGGCAGTTTGTCATTATCGTCATTCTGCTGGTCGGCGGATACGGTGTTATGCGGGCCAATCTGACCCTGGGTGAACTGGTGGCTTTCATCTACTATGTGGTGTACCTGGTTTTCCCGATGTTCGATATCGGGCAGTTCCTTGTGAAAGCGCGGCAGTCGGCAGTTTCGATCGACCGTCTGGTGGAATTGGAGAATGTTCCGCCGATTGTCAAAGATGAGGGGACGTTGACGGCCGACGGCAATATTAAAGGCCATCTGACCTTCCATGAGGTCGATTTCTCATTCCCCGGCTCGGAGCGGAAAATCATCGATAACATCTCCCTCGAGGTTGAACCGGGACGAACGATCGCAATCGTCGGTAAAATCGGCGCCGGAAAAAGCTGGCTGGTCAACATGGTACCGCGGCTGGTTGACCCGACCGGCGGAACTATCCGGCTTGATGGCCATGATCTGCGACTGTTCAGGCTGGATGACCTGCGCCGGAGTATCGGTTATGTACCGCAGGAGCCGGTGTTGTTCAGCGATACGATTCGGAACAATATCCTCTTCGGACGCGAGAATATCCCGGCGGAGGTGGTTGCATGGGCGGTGGAGGTCTCGCAGTTGAAAGATGAGATCGCCCGATTCCCGCTGGGGATGGAGACGCCGATCGGAACGCGCGGGATGTCGATTTCGGGCGGACAGAAGCAGCGGCTGGCGCTGGCGCGCGCGCTGGTCGGCAAACCGAAAATATTGATCCTCGATGATTGCACCTCGGCGCTCGACTCCCGCACCGAGGCGGCGCTGTGGAACCGTTTGCATGAGGTGATGCCCGGCATGACCGCCATTCTGATAACGCATCGCCCCGATACGCTCGAACGGGCCGACAGGATATATGTTCTCGAGGATGGGAAACTGGTTGAGTCCGGTACTCACCATGAATTGATTGCCGCCGGCGGACAGTACGCCAAAATATACCGCCGCTACCGGCTTCAGGAGCAGGTCGGCAACGGACGGTAACGAAGTCGATATGCTGTGGCCGGCACACATCCTCGTGTGCCGGTTTATTCAATGTGGAGCAACAACCACTTAGGATCTTGACATTGCGCGGCAGGCGCAATATGCGGCATTCCTTTCTGCGATAACGGCTTACAGTTATGGGTATGAGGCCAAAAGGGGAACGAAGCCATTTAAAAACAGCGTAAGAGCTTGGGTACCATGGAGATGACCAATTTTGGCTTTGCTTTACTAAATTTTTCATGCCATTTCGGATCTCGAATTTTTGCCGATAATTTTCTGGCGGAGAAGGGATTGGGAGGATTGGGAGGGGAGGCCAGAAATGGGTTTGTTCTTATTTTGGCGGACATTCTTAGGGCGTGAGGGATTTTGATTTGGCCCGGTTAAGTCGCTGCGGGTTTTGGACTTATAGTCAGGCCAGCCCATAGCCCGCCGGGCGGGTGGGGTACCGAGGCCTCGCACGGTTTGCCGCAGGGTCACGCCCGCTACCTGAGGTAGCGGCCTAAGACCCTGCGAAACAGGAACGGGGATTTTGGGATCTCGCGCCGCCAGCCCCTCTCCCGGGGGGAGAGGGGGAGTTCGTTTCTTCATGTTTATATTCTCTTGTAGTGTTTTTATTGCGAATTTGGGAAAGAAGCCACGGGGGTGACAGTTCCTGGCATTTGGACGGTGAATAGATTGTTTTTTAACTTTAGGCATATAAATAGCCATGCTTTCTATCAATAGGGGGGAGAACCTAATTTACCATCGATTCGATACAGATTTTGCAGGAGGGGTGTGAGAATGGGATCAAATCGCAAAACGCTTCGGGATTTTGCGCTACAATTTCCTACAGGATTTTGGGATCAGACTTCCCCACAGCCCGCAGTGGCGGGTGGGTTGCCTGTTACCCGTTCAGAAATTTGTTCCTTCACCGTGCCAGATTCCGCAAGTAGACGAAACTATTGCTATAAAGACAGAGAACTTCAGACAATAGCAAAGGAGACTTGAATGCATAAGTTATTATTAATTATAGGAATAGTCCTTTTTGTTATGGCGGCCGGAAATATTTCGGGGGCAGGCACTCTCGCGGTTTCCCAAACCTGCGGTGACGCCGATGGTGATGGGGCAGTAAATATCCGCGACGTTACTTTTGTAATCAGCTTTATTTATAGAGAAGGACCGGCACCTGTCCCGGTCAAAGCCGCTGATGTCAATAATTCAGGCCTCGTCAATATCACCGACGTCACCTACCTAATCAATTTCCTTTATCGCGGCGGCCAAAGGCCAAACTGCTCCGAATATTTGGGACAACTTCCGCCCGATTCAATCCCCGTAGTCTTTGCTCCCGGCATAATTTCCAAAACCGGCTATATCGAGTTTGCCTCCTGTTTCGATCCGGCCCTGAATGAATTCTATTTCACGCGACGCGGGGGCGAATTGCCGGAGAACAGGATATTTTTCACCAAGAAGACAGATGGCGTCTGGTCCACACCCGCTATTGCCCCTTTTGCCGGCGATTATATGACTTTCGAGCCGTTTATCAGTCCCGATGGCTTAACCCTCCTATTTGGTTCTGCGCAACCTTGCGGTTATTGCCAGAATCTGATGCGCACGAATATCTGGCACTTTGATAAGACTGAATCGGGCTGGTCGGACATTCAGCCGCCAGAGGAACCTTTCTGTTTGATTCCCACCATGTTTCCCACCGTCAGCCTGAATGGAAACATGTATTTTACATACGCCACACAGGGAGCCATATATATGTCAGAATATGTGGGCGGAGCATATGAGCCTCCTGTACGGCTGAGTAGCGCCATAAACAAAGGTTATAGCACCGCTCATTCTTATATCGCCCCGGATGAAAGCTATATGATATTTGACTCGGAAGGTCGTTCCGACGGATTCGGGGCCGAGGATCTCTATATCAGTTTCAAGAATCCTGATGGTTCATGGACGGAATCGGTCAATCTGGGAAACCAAATCAATACTTCAGGCATCGAATTCTGTCCCAATGTCTCGCCGGACGGGAAATATCTATTCTTTTCCAGGGTAATCAGCTCAACCGAATTCGAAATATACTGGTGCGATACGGAATTCATCGATAAATGGCGTCTGGATTACAGGAGATGATTTCTAGACCGAGCGATGATGGGGGAGTCAGGCAGCTCGAAATTCCCCCTGAATTTCGTACCGCGGAATGAATGGGGGTTTCGACATTTAATCTTGACAAAGGATCTAATCAAGATATATTTGATATCACCAACGGGAATGCACAAATGGTGATGAAAAGATTGTCGAATCTCCCGACCAAGGGTACGGGACAGGCGCAGGGGATTCGACCTATAAAAATAACATTGAAGCCGGCTCAAATAATTCCCACCCACTGGGCGGGCCACCGACTTATTGATTAATCTATTCACCGAAAAAATCTGAAGTGTCAACTTTGACTTCATCAAGTAAGAAACCATCTTCGGATATTTCACCTTCGAATGAGCCACTGCACGTGTAATTCCCAATTGGTTCCGAATCGAAATTGAGTTCCAAATCCATTGTAAACGTGCCCGAAAATTTGACATTCGTACGGCCCTCTGCTCTAAATATCAATTTCGTAATATCTATATTCTCTATGACGGTATTACTAGACAGTTCTTGAATCTTATCATAAACGCCGTATTGTGAGCCATTGTTTATCATTTCTGGAAAGAACCATTCCTCGAATTGATCCCCAAACATCACTTCTAAGCCATCATTATTTAAATAGGTAGCAAACTCTGCCCTTTGAGCCATAGTAACCTCATGGTTTTCCACAAGGTACTGATATGAATTCAAAATACGGATTGGATCTGCTGCCCTAATAATAACGATTTTTAGAAATTCCTCGCATTTTTGATAATTAGTATCATCTAGGTCGCGAACAATGCTCATAAAATCTGCTTCGGGCAATATTAAAGAGGCGAATGCAGCACCTTCAATATCATCGCCCTTCAAAATCATATTTATTGTATCAATATCAATTTTCATTTTTTTAATATCGACAGGCGTATTTACTGCTGAAGTCAAATAAGGAGTGGGTGTCGCAATATAATTCTCTAAAACGTTCTGCACTTTGCCATACCCTTCCGGCGGCAAAAATGCCCTTAAGACATGCATGGCTTCCAAAGGTCCTTTGATTGCATGTAAACGCTTATAACTGTCAGGAAAGAATTGTCTAAATATCTCTTGATTTCCAGAACGCAAAATTATCTGCTCCAAAATGCATGCGTCCCAGATCAGAGTTTTTATCTTTCCACCCCTTCTTTTATCCATGGAATCCATTTTTTCCTTCAAAGCAGAGCTTACTGTTGTAGTTGTTACTAACAGAAAACCCGATGTCCCATGTTGAATTACTTTATCACTTATATCAGGAACTTCACCTTCATGTACGGACTTGCCAGACTGAACTCTATCTTTGCACTGGACAAGCCAACGTATTTTTTCCTTTGAGATTGGTCCTGTAATCTCCTCTATAATAATAAGATCACGGCCGCCGTCAGAACCACGCCCCGCCCACTCCACATCCATGTCCATATTCAGCGCCAAAAGCCTAATCAATTGCTCTAATCTTTCACCCTGAAATCCTGTAGACAATTCCCTGAAATCGATACCGATTGGCTCGACTTTCCCATTTGATTTTTCTTTTCTTTTCATTTTGGAATTCAGCTGCCGAGCATTATCAATTTCATAATTTATAACACCTTTGGTAAGTTTAGGTTATATCATCTTCCATGTCAATTGATTTATTAGTGGATTCAATGATATTTAGCCAAACCAGCTGGGTAGGGCGAAGCCCTTGCGGTTTTGGCACTTACCTCCATCCAAATCCCATCCCCCACTCCCCAAAATTCACATCAAACCGACGGTGATTTACCCCTCGCCCCCTTATATGGAAGGAGTGTTTATTTATATGTAATGTAGCGATGAACAGCTTATCGCCAAGCAGGCCAATGCCCAGCGTGCTCGTGCCGCTTTTGCTTTAGTGGATTAGGACTAGTTTGCCCCCGATATCGGAACCTTCCAGATACCATAAATAGGTTCCCGAGGCAACTTTGCTTCCGGAATCATTGGTACCATCCCAGGTCAAATCGGCCGCCGGAAGATTACTCCACTGACGTACCGTGGCGCCGGAAACCGACATCAGAGTCAAATTGGAACCCTCGGGAATCTCCGTGAAAGTAACATTTTCCGTCTCATTGATTTTGAATGGATTCGGATAGGTATGTACTGCAGGTTTGATTGAGAAGAACGATACTTCACCATAAGCAAGATCATTAACCTTGGCCCGCCAGTAATATATTTGATTGCTCCTGAGTTTCTCGGTTACTTTCCAGGATGTCGTCGGCCCTTCCTCCTGCGTGACAGGAAGCGAGGCGGCTACCAGACCGGCAAACTCCGAATCTAAGGCGACCTCGAACTGATAGAGATTGGGATTCAGAGTATCGATATTCGCGACCACCAGCGTCGGATGGGAAAGGCGAACCGCCGCTCCGGCAGCGGGACTTACCGGCTGGGCGACATTGTCGGTATCGCCGGTGGCAAAGTCAAAGCGGGCCACAGAGGATACAACATTGGATATTTCCGAGAAATTGGACTCGTGGTCTTTCGCTTTAAGACCAATATGATAAAGCTGCCCCGGTACCAGCCCGGACATGGTCAAACTCTCGATGTTCCCGCCCGAAAGCGGGGCGGGAACATCGTTATAAGAGGTGGCGGCATACCAGACCGCCTCGGTGATGGAGTCAAGCGAGTATCTCAGGTCGTACGATTCGGCGAAGCCGATAGTACTATCCTCGCCGGTGGCGGTCCAGGAAAGCAGAATCTCACCCATCTGAGCGCCGGGTGCGGCGGTCAGGTCATTGATCGGAGAGGGTGGAATCTGGTCCAGCGTGGCCTTGGTCACGACATTGGACAGCACCGACCAGTTCGGGACTTCATCCGCAGTCTTGACGGCAAAATAATAAGTCGTGCCATTATTGAGGCCGGTCACCGTGAAGGTTTCGGCGCTTCCCGCAACCTTCGGCGCCGGTTCGCCGGTTACCTGTGTCGCGGATGCCCAGTTGGCATCGGTGATAGTCGCGGTCGAGTACCGGATATCATACTGTGCGGCTGTCCCAGTGCTGCCGTCGTCACCGGGAGCGGTCCAGTTCAGAACGACCGTGTTTGCCGTTGCCGTTCCCGCGGTAAGATTGGCGATACCGGTGGGTGGGATGGTTTCATTGGCTGTGGCTTTGCTGACCACATTGGAAAGAGCCGACCAATTGGGCACTTCATCGGCGGTCTTAATGGCGTAATAATAGGTGGTGTTCGGCAGCAGGCCGGTGAGAGTGAAAGTCTCGGCACTTCCGGCGATTTTCGGCGTCGGTTCACTGGTGGCCTGTGCCACCGAGCCCCAATTGGCCTCGGTGATAGTTGAAGTGGAATAGCGAATATCATATTGAGAGGCGGTTCCGGTGTTGCCGTCATCGCCGGGGGCGGTCCAGCTGAGGACAACCGAGCTGGTGGTGACCGCTCCAGCGGCAAAGTTGGTGACCGCGGCCGGCGGCACTTGCTCGGCGGCGGTGGCCCGGCTGGCGATATTCGAAATCGCCGACCAGTTGGGTACCTCATCCGCTGTCTTGATCGCGAAATAATAGGTGGTACTCGGCTGCAGACCTGTCACGGCAAAAGTCTCCGTGCCGCCAGCCGCCTGCGGGGTTGGCTCTCCCGTTACCTGTGTCGCCGCGTTCCAATTTGCCTGAGTGATGGTCGCCGTCGAATAGCGAATATCATACTGGGAAGCGGTGCCGACATTGCCATCATCGCCCGGCGCGAGCCAGTTGAGCGTTACCGAGGTTATCGTGGAACCTACTGCCGACAGAGTTGCAATGGTGGAAGGCGGAACAGATTCGTTGGCCGTGGCTCCATTGACGACATTGGAAATGGCCGACCAGTTAGGAACTTCATCAGCGGTCTTGATCGCAAAGTAGTAGGTCGTGTTCGGCTGCAGGCCGGTAACCGTGAAAGTTTCGGCGCTTCCGGCTACTCTGGGCGCCGGCTCCCCGGTGACCTGACTGGCGGCGTTCCAGTTGGCTTCAGTGATAGTGGCGGTTGAATAGCGGATATCATACTGCGAGGCGGTGCCGACATTGCCGTCGTCACCGGGTGCGGTCCAGTTGAGCACCACTGAAGCGGAAGTCACCGCTCCTGTCGCCAGATTGGCGATAGCCGCCGGAGGGGTGATTTCGGCGGTCGTTGCTTTGGTAACAACATTGGACAGAAGCGACCAATTGAGGACTTCATCGGCCGCCTTCAGGGCAAAGTAATAAGTTGTACTGGGCTGAAGCCCGGTAACCTCGAAAGATTCGGGCGACCCCGCCAACTTCGGGGCCGGTTCGCCAGCAACCTGAGTGGCGGCATTCCAGTTGGCCTCGGTAATGTTTGAGGTTGAGTAACGAAGATCATACTGCGCGGCGGTTCCGGCGGTGCTGTCATCCCCGGGCGCCGTCCAGGTGAGGGTGACAGAGTTGGCCGCCGCGGTCTTGGCCGTCAGAGCCTTTCCGGCACCAAAGGCTGGATTCAAAAGAAATAAAAAAAACATAATCAGGCCCAGTGCCCATAGACATTTTACTTTCATCCCGGCACCATATTTTCTTGAGCCCTTCATAAATCCTCCTTAAATGGTCTTCCAGCTAACATTACAGCAAATAAACCTATTCCAAATAGCGTGCCGGGCCGTCAACCATTTCGGAAACCTGCATCTGGTAACAGGTTGGCAGAGAAGAAGGAAGAGCTTCACAAGGGGAAATGGGTGCAAATTCCGTTCAAGAATCAGGCAACGGCTAACCTTTCAACAGATTTGAGTCTCCTGCAAGCCAATTCATTTGATCTGCGGGCAGATACCCCCGCCGTTTTCAGGCAGGGTTATTGACTTCTCGATACTCGCCTATTTCGGCGTATACGATCTGATAGGCGGCCTGCATAAGAGAACTCAATAGAATATGGCTGGGCGCCGATTTTGCGATTGCCGAATGATTTGAAGCTGAATATATTGTAGGCCGTTTAGATGTCCGGAGCCGTCTGTATTGGAGAATGATGGCCTTATGAGCAAGGCTCGGCTGCAAATTCTTAGTCGCTGAATAAAGGGCGCATGGAGGTAATATAGGATGCAAAAAAAATACAACATTGTGGATCGCCGACTGGTTGAGGTTAAGGAGGATCCCTGCCTGGTAACCGTTTATATATCCCCCGACGAGAGTGAAAAACGATATTTGATTGACAAGTTGAAGCTTGATGAGCATACCCTCAATTCCGCGCTTGACCCCGATGAACTTTCCCGACTTGAATTCGAGCCGGAACATTTGGCCCTTATTTTTAAGAGACCGAAGAGTTACTCGCACAATGACCAGTTTCTTTTTCGGGTCGCCTCCACCGGCGCTTTCTTATTCAAAGACAAATTGATTATTGTCCTGTCCGAAGATGTCACTTTATATGACCCATCGCAGATTGTCAGGATACAAACTCCGGCCTATCTTCTCCTTCGCATGATGTACCGCTCCATTTTTCATTTCTTGGAGCACCTTAAGATAATCGCTTCGATTTCTGATGACCTGCAGGATAAAATCAACACCGCCATGGAGAACAAGAGTCTGCTCAATCTATTTACTCTGGAAAAAAGCCTGATTTATTATCTCAATTCGCTCAATTCCAATGGAGTTGTCATCGATAAGCTGAGGTTGAACGCCGCTAAAATCGGTTTTGGCACAGAAGAACTCGAATTTCTTGAGGATACTCTAATTGAAAATAATCAATGCTACAAACAGGCCGAAATCTATTCCAACATTCTGGCCAGCTTGATGGATGCCCGGGCGTCGATTGTCAATAATAATCTCAACGTTCTAATCAAGACGTTGAACATCATCACTATTGCTATCATGGTGCCGACTTTCGTGGTCAGCGCTTTTTCCATGAACGTTGGTCTGCCCCTGCAGAATCATCCTTTCGCTTTCTGGATTGTGATGGGGATGGCCTTGGTTTCGGTGTTAGGTTTTACTTATCTCTGGCGCCGCAAACGGTGGTAGCCTGACAAGTAAGGACTTTTCAGGGGCGCTTTTATCCGACATATCAGAGGTCTCTTTTCATTTGTTCAGAATAAAGGCTGATGGTTTGCGGAATCGTGAAGACACCGGGGCGTATTAATGTAGAATACGGTTTACAAACTTGAGATTTTTCGGTAACTTGGCGGTATAATATCAAGTGACCCAAGATGTGTCGGAATTTAGTAATAGGGAAATAATTCAATGAAAAGAATAGGCAAGAAATGGGTGATTTTGGTTCTGGTTGTTGCTATAGGTGGGGGGGCGTTGTATTTATGGAGCGGCAATGGGGACAATAAGATAACCTACCGGACAGAGAAGGTTGACAGGGGGGATATAACGGTCAGTATCAGTGCCACCGGCAATCTCTACGCGGTTACCACTGTCCAGGTCGGTTCTCAGGTTTCCGGGACGATCGCCAAGCTCTATACTGATTTCAATTCGGTGGTCAAAGAGGGAGATCTTCTGGCTCAACTTGACCCCACTTTCCTTCAGGCCACGGTCAATGAACAGCGGGCGAATGTCGACCGGGCGCAGGCGCAGGTGAACGATGCCCAAAGAACGCTCAACCGAGCCCAGCAGCTATTCGACAAATCTCTGGTGGCACAGTCGGAATTGGATGCCGCTACGACCGCTCTGGAAACCACTCAGGCCGGTCTCAAGCAGGCAAGGGCCTCGCTCGACCGGGCCGAGGTCAATCTCAAATATGCCACTATCAGAACACCCATCAGCGGCGTGGTGATCTCACGCAATATTGATATCGGTCAAACCGTGGCTGCCTCGTTCCAGGCTCCCACCCTCTTCACCATAGCCAACGACCTGCGCAAGATGCAGGTGCAGGCGAGCGTTGATGAAGCCGATATCGGCAACGTCAAAGTTGGCCAGAAAGTTACTTTCCGCGTTGATGCTTACCCGGATGAAATGTTTGAAGGCATAGTGAGTCAGATTCGACTATCCCCGGAAATTAATCAGAATGTGGTAACTTATAACGTAGTTATTGATGTCAACAATCCGGATCAGAAACTTATGCCGGGCATGACGGCGACAGTTTCCATTGAAGTGGCGGATAGGGACAATGTCCTGCGCGTTCCGATTCAGGCGGTACGGTTCACGCCCCCCGAGGCTAAGACCAATCTTCGAGGAGGAATGGGCGAAGCCCCCTCGGATCAGGGAAGATCGGGACAGGAAACGGCTGCGAATAGGGATAACGCCGGGGCGGGGGGAAAGATGTCTGCGAACAGCAACCAGGGGCGAGTCTGGATATTGTTTGATGGAAAGCCCAAAGCGGTGCGCTTGGTCCGCGGTCTGCAGAATACCCGTCATGTCGAGGTGATGGATACGGAGCTTAAAGAAGGCGACGACGTCATTGTCGGGATGAGCGGCGGCGCAGAAGCTTCGGCATCAGAGGCGGCGCAGAACCCGCTTATGCCGCGAATGGGCGGGATGGGACGGAGATGAGAAAAAATGCAGTTTCTTGAGACAATTCGCGTGGCGGTCGATTCGCTGTTACGGCACAAAACTCGAGCCGTACTTACTATGCGGGGAATTATTATTGGCGTCGGGGCGGTGGTGGCGATGGTGGCGGTGGGGCAGGGAGCGCAGGCGGCCATTGAGGACCAGATCGCGAGTTTAGGGACGAATGTCCTGATGATATTCTCGGCTTCGGCTTTTCACGGCGGAGTCAGCGCCGGCGCTGGAACCATGATTTCGCTGAGCGATGCCGATGCCGAGGCGATCCGCGAACAGGCCCCGGCGGTCGCCGCAATCACGCCGATGGTGCGTACTTACCGCCAGGTGGTGACCGGAAATCTCAACTGGAACACCGCTATCCAGGGCGGCAATCTTGATTTTTTCACTATTCGCGAATACCGTCTCGGTTCCGGACAACTCTACACCGATCAGGACATCCGCGGCGCGACCAAAGTTTGTGTGCTGGGTCAGACCGTCGTTGATAATCTTTTTCCGGGCGAAAATCCGGTGGGGAAGACGATCCGCATAAATAAGCTGCCCTTTATCGTTCTGGGGACACTCCAACCCAAGGGGCAGAATGCGATGGGGCAGGATCAGGATGATCTCATCATTGCTCCATACACCACTATTCAGCGCAAAGTGATGGGCGAGGATCACATTAATTCGGTCATTCTTTCGGCCGTAAGCAAGCAGAAAATTCCCGAGGCCGAGGGACAGGTGCGTGAGATTCTGCGGATTCGGCACCGCCTTCAGGACTGGCAGGATGATGATTTCACCATTCGCAGCCAGTCTGATATCGCCGCCACGGCCGATGCCACCTCGCGCATATTGACCATACTGCTCGGAAGTATCGCTTCGGTATCGCTTCTGGTGGGCGGGATCGGGATCATGAATATCATGCTGGTCTCGGTTACCGAGCGTACCCGTGAGATCGGCATCCGCCGCGCTATCGGCGCCCGCCGCCGCGATATTTTACAGCAATTCCTGATGGAATCGATCATGCTGAGTGTGCTGGGCGGATTCATCGGGATCGGCATCGGCCTTCTATCTACCAGCCTGATTGCCCGTTTTGCCGGCTGGCCGGTGGCTATTTCGCCGCAATCGGTGGCGCTGGCCTTTTTCTTTGCCGCTAGCGTCGGCATCTTTTTCGGATTCTACCCGGCCCGCAAAGCTTCCATCCTCAATCCCATTGAAGCTTTGAGGTACGAATAGGCACGAGTGTTAGTTTCGGACAGGCACTCGGGCGTATCTTGCCGCACCATCGAAATCGCGACGACCCAATGATTTCTATCATATTCCGGATAGATTATTCTGCCGGGCTTGACAGCAAGTAAATCATCCCGTAATATTCGATAGAATCGTGGCTTGGAAAGTGTAGCCCTGGGAAATTTGACCATGTATATGGATATCTGACAGGAGGTCACAATGTGTTTGCGCATTTCGCTAGTCTTTGTCTTGATAGTATTATGGTTCTTTGTAACCTCATCAACATTCGCGCAGAGAAGAGAGCATAATATTTATGACGGCGACAATTCCCCGACGTATACCAGACTTTATGAAAGCCTTGCAGATTTGGGTTCGAGTTTTGGTGATGTTGCCGAGATTCCCGATTCCGGATTTGTCTTGAAGAAATGTGCGGCTGAGTTTGTCCTTGAACAGGGTCGGCTGTACCTTCTGCCGTCGATTGGCGGCAGAATCTGCCGGGCGATTTTTTTCGGCAGAGGCCGCTTCGCTTTCCAGCCGCCCATATTACCTGAGCGACAGCAGTTGAAGAGATTCTATGGTGTCGACAGTCTGAATCGGGAGTTTACAAATCTGTACCTGATTTTCGGAGACAGCGTAAATAATGAATTTAAGCAGAGACTTTCCTTTGTTACGTCTCAGATACCTTCAGAGGCAAAAGAAATCGTCAGGAAATCACGCGATTATATGGGGCAAAAGAAAGGCAAAGAAATCGACCCGGATATAATCAAGACGCTTCTGGATCAGCGATACAACAAACTCTTCTATGCTCATATTTTTACAGTCGATGAAAGGCCGCTGTTCTACAAGATCGATCCGTATGCCGAAGAGCAGGTCAGTCTGATGCGCAGGTGGCCGGAAATGTCCCGGGATGCCCGGGAAGTTGTCTGCCAGTTTTCGGACGATTCGGATCCCGGCATCCTCCCATCTGATTATCCGGCGGGCTGTCGTATAGACAGATATAATATAGATTGCACATTCAATAATCGTTTCGGCTTTTCGGCGCGCGCAACGGTTATGCTGAGATCGACCCTGCCGCTGCAGAGATGGTTTTATTTTTCTCTTTATCCCAAAATGGAAGTCGATTCAGTAATCTGGGGCGGGAGTCTCAAAATGGAATACTTTAAAGGAGATGAGAATCCTTATCTTTGGGTACAATGCCCGGCCGCTATCAGTGAAGGCCAGGTCGATTCCGTTACCATTTATTATCATGGAGAAATCATCGAGCGTCAAATGAACTGGCTGATATTCAGAACATCAACAGCCTGGTATCCCGATGTCGAGGACAGGAACCGGGCCGTTTTTGACTTGACCTTTCATACTCCGTCCGATTGTGATTTTGTGAGTGTCGGTGACCTTGTGGCCGACACTGTTATGAGCGGCGTAAGAATAAGCCGCTGGCTGACGCCGATTCCGATTCGTAATGCTTCTTTTAATATAGGGTATTTCAAGGAGTATAAGATTCAAGATCCGAGAATTCCTCCGGTAACTGTACTGATGTCGAAAATGGGACATCGTGAAATTGAAGAGGCTCTTTTGGCTGAAGGCACTCTCTCCGGCAAGAGTATGGAAAAGCAGGTGGGCGGCGATGTCGCCAACAGCATTTCATTCTTCCAGCATATTTACGGCAACTGTCCGGTTGATAAATTCTACGCCACGGAAGTCACTGATTTGGGCGGCGAGGCGTTCCGAGGCTTAATCCATCTTTCGTTGATGACCTTTCAGATATCCGGGCGGGAAGGTTACGATCAAATGCTGCGGGCGCACGAGGTAGCCCATCAATGGTGGGGTTATGGCGTTGATTACAAGACATATCACGACAAATGGCTCAGCGAAGGTTTTGCGGAGTATTCGGGTCTGTGGTATCTTCAGATCGCCCTGAAGGACAACAAGAAATTTTTTGACCGCTTGAATGATCACCGGCGTGACATACTGGAGAGATATAAGACAAAGGTCAATGATGACAGGTTCGTCGGGCCGATAAGCCTCGGCTATCGTGCGTCAAGCGCCGACCATCCCGAGGGTTTTGACCTGATGTCCTACGAAAAAGGGGCGTGGGTCCTGCATATGTTGCGCAACCTGCTGATTGATTTTCAGACTATGAATGAAGATCGTTTTTTGAACATGATGCGGGATTTCTATTTGAATTACAGCGGCAAGGAAGCCTCGACAGAGGATTTTCGACAGATAGTCGAAAGGCATGTCGGCGATGATATGGGATGGTTTTTTGACCAGTGGGTTTACGGCATTGATATTCCGACCTACAAGTTTTCGTACAAAACAGAGTCGGAAGGCGATGATAAATACCTGGTCACATGCCGGATCAAGCAACTCGACGTTCCGGACAATTTTAAGATGTATGTGCCGGTGCTGCTTGATTTTGGTAAGCAGGGGACGGCTCGGATAAGGATTCTTGTCGATAAACCCGAGATGGAAATAACGCTGCCCCCGCTCCCGTACAAACCTGATAAGGTCAAATTCAACGATCTGGAGTCGGTGCTCTGCAAAATTGACACCGAAAAATGGAAGAATTGAAGGAGAATATCTTCCCCTTTGAGCAGAGTAAGTTACTTGCGCTGCGTTCGTGCCATTTCTTCTTGTGGATTTGAAAAAGAGAATTGATCAGTTACGAATGCAGTTTACGATAAATAATATACAAAGACGTGCGCTCAAATGTCAAAACTCGGGCCAATCCGTGATTCTTTTGAGCTTTGTAAGATTATCAGGACCGCAGGGGCGTGACCCTTAATTTTCTTCGCTTGCGAGTCAATACCAAAATAGTTATGGCTTGCTATATATTCACCAGCATCGAAATTTTGGCGAAGAGGATACGGGTATCCGGCTTGAAGTCGGCGCCGAAGTAATTCGAGTTGTAGGCCAGGTAGAAAGTCGAGCCGGGAAGGAATGTATATCCAAATAAGAAATTCCCCATATAATACTTGTCCATGCCGTTTCCCTGCACAAATGCCTTAAAGAAAATATTCTTGTTAAAATGGTACCCCACCCGCAGCAGGCCGTTCCACTGGTTATAAGTTCTTCGCCCATAATGCGCCTCATACTGACTCATATATATAACCGAGGGGACAAGCTCCAGTTTCTTGCCGGCATTCCAGATTAAGGCCAGGTTGACGTACCGCTGCCACACTACCTTAACAGACCAGTAATCGAAAGTCTGCCCTTCCTCATAATATCCGGATACTCCAAAATAGCCGCTGGGGTTGGCGCTGAATTGGAGATTTACGGTATAGATGTCGAAATATCTGTTCTCCCAGAGTTGTCTGTTTAAAGTAGAACCGATTCTGAAATTGATATTCTTGTCCATTTGCACTATGACCTGCGGAGCGATATTGCGGGTAAGCAAACGGCCATCATAATCATGTTGCAGGTAGGACTTGACAATGGTGGAGACAGTTTGAAAATGGTGCTTGTTGATATACAGGTCATAATAGATATCCAGGGAATTGGTGCGATAAGAGAAGGGGGTAAAATTCAAATCTACGACCACCGGAAATACAAAGCCGGCATCGGCAAAGAAATTTCTTTCATAGAAAGAATGTTTTAGTTCGAAAGAGAAATTACTCCGGGTGAAGAAGAGCGACGTGGTTCCTTTCCAATCCATCTTTTCGTAATTTTTCGTATCGCTCTTGACTATCTGGCCGCTGAAAGAGAAGGAACCTTTGATTATCTGCCAGTCGGCGGCAAGGTTGCCGTTATGGCGGTTTCTGCCCTTGACATAGGTAATCATTCCCCCCAGATGCGATTGTTTCATGAACTGCCGTTCCAGTCGGGCGATAACGAAGTCATCCTTGCAGTCGGTGTATTTGTTGTTATTGCTGGCGTAGAATGCGCCAAATCCGTAATTTCCGATTTTACCGGTCAGCCGCAGACCGGCCTCGGGATCAGTCACGCGTCGGCTGTAGAACAGATTGAAGGGAGTCTGAAAAATATCCATTTTTTCCAGGAAGAAGGGCCGTTTCTCCTGAAGGTACAATTCATAGGGGGAGAGATTTATGTAATCGATATCGGCCTCAACCTGACTGAAATCGGGATTGAGGGTGGCGTCGAGAATGACATTGGAACCGATACCGTACTTGACATCAACGCCGGCATCGGCCTTATTAGAGTCGGTCGTTTGATAGTATTTCTCATAGCGATCGGTGGCATACGGAACAACCTCGAATATCCCGCCAATATTTATAGAATTGATTCCTCGTAATTCGGCGGTGCGCTCCAGGTCATTGTTATCGATTTTCCGGAATGGGACATAAGTATCGACTTCCGATTTTCTCTGAATCAGGCGGACGATATTCACGCGCCAGACCTGTTCGTTTTTACGGGAGAAACGAAGCGTTTTGAAGGGGATGGCGATTTCGGCCTGCCAGCCGAAATCGGTCCGGCGGCCAACCGAGCTCCAGATGCCATCCCAGCTGCCATCGCTACCGTAGATCATCTTGATACCGTCGGATTGCACTCCCAGCGGGTTGACCGCGAAAACATAGGCCGAGCGCTGATCATTGTAAGTGTCGAGGCTAAACTGCACGATATCTTCACCCCCGGTATCTTCTCGCCTTTTCATGTTGGCAATGACCTTATCTGGTTCGGAGTCGAAGCATTTGACGGCAAAATAGAAATTCCGCGCGTCATAGCCGAAATAGCAATAGGTGCTCTCAGAGGCAGGAAATTCCTGATTGGGTTGCACCTGAGTGAAATGGTTATATGGTTTGCAGGTCGACCAGCAAGAATCTCCCAGTTCGCCATCGATGGTCGGGGGCGAGTCGAATCGGATTATATTAACCGCGAAAGAATCAAGAGGCTGATTAATGAAGGCTGCAAAGCTGGAATCCGTCTCTGAAGCCGACAGACTCGAAGCGATCAGTAGCAACGATACTAAAATCAAAGAAGAACATCCATTTCTGCTCATGAAACCTCCCTGGTTACGAACCAACTTTCTGTCCGGCCTCCGTGAACTGCTCGTCGTAAAGCCGTCGATATAGATTATTATTGGAATATAAGGTTGTATGCACGCCGATATCGACCACCCGGCCGGAATCGATAAGGACAATGTTGTCGGCATTGATAATAGTGGAAAGGCGGTGGGATATTACTATGGCGGAACGATTAATAAAGAGCTTTTCCATCGCCTGCTTGACATATCTTTCCGACTGACTGTCGAGAGAAGAGGTGGCCTCATCAAGCACCAGGATCTTGGGGTCTTTGAGGAAGACTCGAGCCAGGGCAATCCTCTGCCGTTCGCCTCCGGAAATCAACGCCCCTCGTTCGCCGATTCGGGTTTGATACTGCTCAGGGAGATTCATGATGAAGTCGTGAGCGAAAGCGGCCTTGGAGGCTTCAATGACCTCGTCATCGGTGGCACGCAGGTTTCCCAGTTTGATGTTTTCCATGATACTGTAGCCGAAAAGAAACGTCTCCTGGGTGACCAGGCCGATACTGCGGCGCAGATAGGATAAGTCATACTCCCGAAAATCGCGGCCATCAACGGTAATCCTGCCCGACTGATTTTCGTAGAAACGGAAGAGGAGATTGACAATAGAGCTTTTCCCCATGCCGCTGCGACCCACAATGGCCGTTATTTTTCCCGCCGGCACCAGGAAACTCACATTGCTCAATACGTCTCCGGCGCCAGGGCTGTAGGCGAAAGATACATTCTGGAACTCGACTTCGCCCTGAGTGATAATAGCCTTTCGGTCAACCAGATTGCTTTGCCGGATCTCGATTTCAGGCTTAAGGTCAATAAATTCGAAGGCCCGTTCCGCGCAGGCAAGAGAATTTTGAACGGTAATATTCAAATTGGAGATACTATTGAGCGGATTGAAAAGGTAAACCAGGAAAGAATTAAAGGCGATAAGTCCGCCGAGGGTGAGCTTTCCATGGATGATTTCAATTATTCCCAGCCACAGGAGCAAAATCGGCCCCAGAGAACCTATGAATCCCGAGGTCAGGGCGGCAACCGTGCCGGACATGCTGGATTTAAATTCCTTTTGAATGGCGTTCTTGAGCACTTTCAGCATGCCTATGGTATCATGACGGTCGGCGACAAAAGCTTTGATGACGGCTATGCCGGAAATATGCTCCTGAAGATACTTAAATACATTGGCGTAGGCTTCACGATTCTCGGCCACCAAGCGACGCAGTCGCTTATTGAAGGAAAACAGAGCCAGGAGGTACAGCGGCAGAAGCAAGGTGGCCACAACCGCCAATTTCACATTCAACCAGTAAACCATTACCAGCCCGACGATAAAGGTAAGAAGATTGCGCACTATGCTCAGAAAAGTATCGGCAAAAAGCCCCTGGACTCCCTCAATGTCGCCGCTGACTCGGGAGATTAGATATCCCGTCTGTTTCTTGTGACAGTAATCCAGGGACAATTTAAGCAGGTGTTCATAGAGATATCGCTTCAAGTCATAAACAACCCGCAACCTGAAAGCCGTCAAAAGGTAAATTTCCATCAGGGAGGCCAGCGTGCGGACTATCAAGATAAGTAAAAGTCCCAGGCATATGATGCCCAGCAGAGAGACTTTATCAGGCGAGATGAGCTTGTCGATTATATACATTGTCAAAAGAGGCAAAGGTAACTGCATTATTATGACCACGAGCATAGCCGCTGTGGCCAAAATAGCTCGCCGCTTGTACCTCACCATAAAAGGCCAAAGACGCTTTAAGGATTTGATGACAGAATGGTCAATTTTAGCCATATACCCACCTTGATTCCAGCCGACACAGCGACCGGTTGTCAATATTCGAATGCATAATTATAATCACAAGTATTTCCAATGTCAACAGTTTTTTAGAACGTCCGTTTTAAAAATAAATTTCGAGTTATAGCAGGGTGTTCATTCGACAATCCCCGGCTCGAAAAATGGCCAGCCAAATTCTCTCAACGAGTCGGTGAAGGCATCTCAACCGGAATGGCGTCAACTTCGCAAATCAAACGGCAGTGTTCCGGTCTATCCATTAATTGGCACTTCAACCCGCGATTGTGTTATACAAAAAACCGACATTATATTAAGCGATGCCGCAATGCCGTTTGTGCCCTCAAATACGGTTGCTGGTTACAGTTGCTGAATTAGAGAATCCAAATGCCTCACTTTCTTTTCTAACAGATTGATTAGTTTGATTCCCAAAGCCGGTTTCCATTCGGCAATGGAATAAGGCTGCCAACTCGATTACCTACATATCAATTGCCTAATAGACTCACAATTTCCAACGGCTCCGGGAAAGCACTTTGATCAGATAATGAGTTTGTTCACAGGTAAATCAACAATGTTCTGGTTTAGGTCTGCGGACAACCGCAACCTGCAACCATATTACAGCCGCAACCTGCTACCTTATTGGTAACGCAACCAAAATCAATGATGCTTCCGAAAATCGCTGAATCCATCGGCTGAATCAAAAAATCCATCCATCTCACCTCCTTTATTCTATCGCTTGATCAATATGTCTCCCGGAGCCGGTTTTATTTGGCCTTAAATAACGCTCGCCGCTAACTTCAATCGATTGATGACTAAACCATATTCCCAATCACTCCTTAATCTGCACCGGGCATGTACAACCTGCTATCGGATTGCAGGCACACACGGACACCTGATTGGGCATGCAATTAAAGACAGCGAAAATCATCAACGCTGATTCAACAGGCTGGATGAGGAAATCCATATTTATCACCTCCTTGTCGACAAATTGATCGCCCGGCCTCCCGAAGCCGGTTTTCATCTAAAATCAGAGTATTACCCGTTGATTCAATTATCGATCAACTTCAGAATAAACCTGTAATTTTCGTCGGCTCCGAAAAGGCATCTCGATCAGGTTTAATACCTATTCTCTAGTCCAAGCAATTACAGCAATGGCTATGCTTCCATTATCTGCTGCGGACAGCCACAACCCTGAACCATATTGCAGCCACAGCCCGCAACCTTGTTAGTAGTGCAACCGAAATCAATAATACCGCCAAGCATCTCAGGTCCCATGGGCTGAATCAAAAAATCCATATTTCTCACCTCCTTACACGACAGATTAATCGGTTTGCCTCTCGGAGCCGGTTCAGACTGTCAGCAAAAAAGGAAAGGATCAATCCGGATACATTCCGGTTAATCGCTATCATTGGTCTATTAGTTTCCCCACACGCCCCCACCCATTAAGCGACAATTTGCTTTTTCCCCATTGCCCAATTTATAGAGCCGCTTCAGCCGGCTCAGGTTGATTCAGTTGTCTCTTGCGACTCTCCTCGATAATTTTGTTTCTATAAAGGAGCTTAAGATTTTCGACGGCCATATTCTCGCTGTTAACTGTGCTGCAGACATTTCTTCCCTTGTTGCAGAGGGTGGTGAAACCGCATCCTCCCATACACAGGGGAAGAATTCGACATACCCGGCAATTATCTCTTTCCATTGTTTCGCGGAGCATCCATTTGGCCAGCAAGGGCATGTTCATAACGGCTTTGCCCTCCGGGGTAATATGACCGATGCGGTGCTCCTCATCGAAGGCCACGGTGCACTTGTGCAGGTTGCAGTCGGGGTCGACCACAAAATGATTCACATAGTCCGCTTCGCAGTATCCGGCCGATGGAGAGTAATTGCTCAGGAGAACGAGGAATTCCCGATCAAGCGCCTCTTTCTCCAGATGTATAAAACTCAGACTTCCCACATCTCTGGGTACCGCGGAGGTTTTGGTTGGGGTCGATTTGTCCCACCACTGCGGCGGCGGATAGACCTGACGGAAATAGATCCGCGACCTAAGTCGGAGCGAATCCGGTATAAATCCAAAGATTTCGGGAATCGAATCATAATTTTGAGTATCAAAATTGACTCTCAAGATGATATTGATATCGGGATAATTTTCGCAAATAAGGGTGAGATTGTCGATTATTCTTTGGAAACTTCCCCGTCCATTTCTCAATACCCGACGAGCGTTGTGGGATTCGGGCGGGCCATCCAGGGTCACCTGCAGCATTTTGATGGACAACTCCTCCAGGCGATCGGCGATTTTGGGAATTAGAAAGAAGCCATTGGTAGTCATTGATCCGGTGTACTGGATATCACGCTTCTTACACAGGGCGATGAAATCGGCGGTCAGATTTCGAATGACATCGAAAGCCAGCAGCGGTTCCCCTCCGAACCAGCCGACACCCAATCCCCGGCATCCGGGAAGCTTTTCCTCGACCCATCGGACAAGGGCTTGCTGCATCTCCGGACTCATTTTCCCCTTGCGGGGATTCTCGTAACAATAAGGGCATCGGAAATTGCACTCCAGGGTCGGCATGACGGTCAAATAAAACCGTTCACTGGAGTATTTCCCCATATTGTGGCGGAATCGCAAAAGGTCAAATTCATCGGTGTCACTATCAATTATAAACTTGGCTCTTTTGGCGTCCTCAAGCAGTTTGCGGTCGGATTCGTCGTTGACGACGAAGTCCTCGGGCGAGGAAAAAAGGGCTTTGGTTTTTTCGTAGTCCTCTTCATGGATTCTGACAAAGGCCCCGGTCACGGCATTGAAAGCCAGGTGCTTACCATCATCAAGATCAAACAGAAAGTTATAGAATGATGGTTTAAGTTTCTCCGGCATGGTCTTTTCCTCCTCATATCTATTTGCTATCCGGTGGCGTCCGGTCACCGGCGTGGCGCTTATCATCGGTAGTTATTTGAATAAGGCCGGAGCCGGTCAATAGGTCAATTTCCGGACCGCCCTTCCCGCGAATCACGGTGCAAACGTCGGTCAAATAAAGGTCGTTCTCGTTTAATCTACGTGTTTCCTTATTGGTGCATTCGAACGGACTAATCACCTTTCCCTGACCGGCGTTCTTCTTTATGGATAGTTGGAAATTCTCTCCGAAATCAGGCACCTCCAATTGCAGTTTCCCGGTGGTAGAAGCACCCTTTAATTCGTTGGCGGGCAAATGGAGAAGTTCAATGAACAGATCGCCGTCGGCCGAAACCATTTCAGCGGATTCCAGGGCGATTGAATGTCTAATGGTGAGGGGTGCCGTTGTCGTTGACAGCGTCAGGCTTTTGGCCTGGAGCGAATCAACGGCGATGTACCCCGAAGCAGCTTTGCAGTCGATTGTGTCTGCCTTCAAACCGATGCAATCAATTTCACCAAGAGCGCTATGGCAGACGATCGACGCAAATTTCGCATCCGATGGAACCAGCAATGTCCAAAAGGTCTTTCCGTTGGGTTTTTGGTCGCCCGTATTCTCCTTAATTACCAGCGCTCCATTTACCACCTCAATCTTAGTAATAAGCACCTCCGGTCGAGGCAGTTCGTTGCGAAGGCGGACCACAACCCCGTCCTGATCTCCTGTCAGGATTTCAAGGCTGCCGGTCAGAAGCTCAATATTAACAGAACTTACATTGCTGAACGAGTGAGATTCTTCTTTTGCCGAAGCCATGGCATTACCCGAGAATACCGAAATTATAAGAAAGAGCCCCACCAGTTTCCCAAATCCCAATCTCATGATACCTCCTTTGATTGTAGGCATTCTTATAGACATAATCCAATATCAAGATCATCATGGCATTGCTCCCGCCAAAAAAGGTTGCGATGGCCACTTTCGGCCAGACACAGCCACCCAGAACTACTCCGCTAGTCCGGAACCCAGAAATATTTTTTTAGCGACTTACCCTAAATACAATGATTCTATAATATACCAGATGCTGTTTGTCAAGGAAAAAATCAGCTTATGGATAAAAAATAATCAATTTTACAAATTAAATGCGACAGTGCGCTAAATGCCAAGCGCCTGACGGAATTTTTCGGTCAGGCGCCCTGACAAGCTTGGTAGCGGTACGGGGAATCGAACCCCGGTTTGATGGCTGAGAACCACCCGTCCTGGGCCACTAGACGATACCGCCGTCTCCCCCAAAGTCGGCCTAATATAATGGCTCATTTCCACATGTCAAGAGCAGCTTGTTTTATCCGGCCAAAGAATTTATATTACGCCCAAATCAAATACAGGAGGACCGATGGTGAAAATGAACCGCCGGGAACTGAAAGCCAAAGACCTTACCCCCGGTTTTAATCTGAGTAAGCTGAAAATCACATCCTCCCGGGACATTGACCCCTGTTGCGGTATTATCGGACAGGAAAGAGCCATCAAATCTATCAAACTCGGTCTGCGGATCGAAAGCCGCGGCTATAATATTTTTGTCACCGGTCTGACCGGAACGGGCCGTTCCACCACCATAAAAACAATTCTTGAGGACCTCGATACGAAAAAGCCGGAACTGCATGACATCTGCTATGTCAATAATTTCCAGAGCTCCGACAGTCCTATCGCCCTGATTTTCGACGCCGGTCAGGGACGTCATTTCAAGCGCGATATGGAGTATTTGACTACCACTCTGCGGAAATCAATACCCAAAATTTTCATGAGCGAGGATTACAAGTCCCGCCGCAGCCGGATCGCCTCCGATTTTTCAGGACGGCAGAAGAAATTCATCGAGGCGTTTGAAAAGAAAATGACCGCCGATGGATTTGTCATGGTGCAGATGCAGGTGGCCCTTGGAATCCGCAACGAACTTCAGCCGCTGGTCGATAATGAGCCGGTCCCCCTTGAACGCCTGGAGCAACTGGTCAGAGAGGGAAAATTCGCACAGGATAGACTCGATGATATCGAGCGAAAAGTGGAACGTCTCAAACGGGAAATGAGCGTCGTCGAGATTGAATCGAAAAAACTGGCCATAAAACTGGAGGAGGCGCTTGAAAAACTCGACTATTCCCTGATTTCACCGGCCGTGAGCGATAAAATCAATGTTCTCAAGAAAAAATATCCCGATCCGAAAGTCTCTGCTTATCTCGATGCGGTGCAGGAGACGCTCCTGGGCGATCTCGATCGTTTCCGTGAGGCCGGCCCGCGTCGGGGCGAGGAGGAAGCTCCACCATTCCGCAAGAAAGAACCGTTTGAAGAGTTCGCCGTCAACCTGATTCTCGACAATGCCGAGACCAAAAAGGCCCCGGTTGTTGTCGAACACACGCCATCTTATCGCAATCTTTTCGGCACGACCGAGCGCGTGGTTGACCGGCACGGGTACTGGCGCACTGATTTTTCGCGCATCCGCGGCGGCTCGCTTCTGCAGGCCTCGGGCGGATATCTCATCGTCCATGCCCTGGACCTCTTCACCGAGCCGGGAGTCTGGCTGCCTCTAAAGAGAATGCTGATGAGCGGTTTTCTGGAGATAGCCGGATACGACCCGTTCTACATGATGGCCGGCTCAGGACTCAAGCCGGAACCGATCCCGATCAAGATCAAAGTCGTTCTTATCGGAGAGCGGCGAATCTACAATATCCTGCTTGAAGCGGAAGAGGATTTTAAGAAGATTTTCAAGGTTAAGGCCGAGTTCGACCATGAGATGGAGATGAACGACCAGTCTCTAAAGGAATATGTCGCCTTTGTACGCAAGATCACCGACGACGAAAAGCTCCCCCCGTTCGATATCGGCGGTTTGGAAGAGGTTGTCTCTTACGGCAGCCGCCTGGCCGGACGCAAGAATCGTCTCTCCACCCGTTTCACCAATGTTTCCGATCTGGTGCGGGAGGCGGCTTTTTGCGCCATCGACAAAAAACATAAGGCGGTCACCCGAGAGGATGTCCGTGAGGCGCGGCGCCAACGGGTCGAGAGAGTCAATCTGGTTGAGGATAAAATTCAGGAGATGTATGAGAACGAGGTCCTCTTGATCAATGTCACCGGCAAAGCGGTGGGACAAATCAACGGCCTTTCGGTTTATGACACCGGGGAGTACAGTTTCGGGCGCCCGACACGACTGACAGTGCGGACTTCAGTCGGACGGCAGGGGGTGATAAATATCGAACGCGAATCGGATCTTTCCGGTCCGATTCATAATAAGGGTGTACTGGTGTTGAGCGGCTACCTGCGCGGAAAATTCGCCCGCAACAAGCCGCTGGTTATGTCGGCATCAATCTGTTTTGAGCAGTCGTACTCCGGGGTGGATGGCGATTCCGCCTCCTCAACCGAAATTTACGCCATCTTTTCGGCATTAGGAAATCTCCCTATTGACCAGGGAATCGCGGTCACCGGTTCGGTCAACCAGTACGGCGAGATACAGCCGATCGGCGGAGTGAATGAGAAGATTGAGGGTTTCTTTACGGTCTGCAAGGCCAAGGGTCTGACCGGGCGGCAAGGGGTGATCATACCGATTCAGAATGTGGCCGAGCTGCAGTTGAAACAGGAGGTGGTCGATGCCGTTGAGGCGGGAAAATTCCACGTTTATCCGGTGGCGTCCATTGACGAGGGGATAGAGATACTGACCGGCATGCCGGCCGGAACCGAGCTTCCCAAAGGCGGTTTCACCAAAGGCACGATTTTTGACCTGGTGGATAAAGCACTGGATAAGCTGGCCAAGGAGTACAAGACCGCCGCTGAGGGTGAGAATGAGCAGGAGGGAAAGAAGAAGAAGAAGGTCGGGCCGGCAAGAAGAAAACCGCGCAAAAAACCTAAGCGGTAGAAGAGAAGTCAGGGTCGAGCTTCCCCGGAAGGTTTCGGCATCAGGTATAGATGTTAATAGGTATGGCAGGGTCGCACCTTATTCAGGGGCGCAATCGTTTCAGAATACCGGCCACCTGCGAGCTTTCGGCGGGAGTGGCGGCGAGCTTCTGCGCCCGAATCAGATATTTCTCTGCGCTGGACCCGTCACGCAGGGCGCCATAAGCCAACCCCAAATTAAAATTGGCGTTGAAATAATCGGGGCTCATTATTACCGCCCGGTTGAGTAGCCGCACTGCCTCCCGATAGTCCCCCTGCCGGAGGCCATAGACCCCGCAGTTGACTACCACGAAAACATCATTGCTGTCTAAGTTGTAGGCGCGTTCCAGGCAGGCAGACCCGCGCTCAGTATCGCCAAATTCCATAAAAAGCATGCCGGCATCCATTTGGCCGCGGGCGCTCCGGGAAAATCGAATGGCCATCAAATCTGCGGTCTTCTTCAAATCATCAGAGGCACCCATTCTCTTGTAATATTTGATAAGATATTGGTAAGTCAGTGCATTAAGACTATCGGTCTCCAGTGACAGATTGATATAGCGCAGCGCATTGTTCCAGTCGCCTGTCTTATAATATTCCTCCGATAATTTATTGAGGATGAGAGTGGAGTCGGCCTTGGTGAGTGGAGGCGCTTCCCATGCTTTTCGAGTAAACTCGAAGCGTTTCTGCTTTAGATCGGGATGATCTGAAGCGTAGGCGCTCAGGAGATTGTATTCCTTGAAAAGGGAGCCGATTTTCCCAACCTCGATTACTTCCGCAAAACGATCGGCAGATCTGATCGTAGAGTTATTTATGAGTGCAAATGAAATGGTGAGCGTCAATGAAAGAAATGCAATCGGAATGATCTGCCGGGGAAGATTGCCTTCTGAAATTGACAGATGAAAGGTCATCACGCCCATCAGCAGTGCAAAAAGCGGAAGAGAAAACAGATCCCAATCGCGCGGGCCGCCAAGTTGTGGGGTGAAGAAGAGAATAAAGAGGGATGACGGCAAAATGATCGAGAGCAAGAAAATGCTTCGCCGATTAACCGGCGGTCGTTTCAGAAAAGAGAGCATAATGAGCGGTACAAGAAGAAATATCGGCAGGGCAGAAAAAAGGGTCCAATTTAAAAGATTGAAGAAATGTCGTGATGTCAATATTGCCTGCGGGGAATCGGACGAGGGGAATAGGGCGAGGAAAAATCGTCCCAATGAGTCAATATTCAATGTCTTTACAGCTATCAATATCGCAACCGCCATGAGAGAGAATATTATTATCCATTTTGTTGTATCGCCTGCTTCCATGGTATTCTTTCGGCGTCGCATAAAATAAAGGCATGCCAGCGAAGGGCCAAATATGAAGAGAGCCAGTGAATGTACAAGAGAGGCCGTTAAGATCAAGGCCGCGAATATCTTTAATGCGGCGGAATTTTCAGCCGCTTTCAGGCCGACAAGAAAGACAAAAGGAGAAAGCGCCGCCAGGAGGGAATAGCTTTCAATATAGCCGAAGAACTGAGCGGTCATGCCGGAAGAGATGAGGACAATAAACGGCAGAAGAGCGCGAGTTGGTCTCATAAAAGACGAAAGGCGCCAGATACCAATCAGAAATATACCACCGCATAGGACGCTCACTGCCTGATATGTTTGCACTGCGCCCGCCCCCAATGGTTTGAAAATGAAGTTGTACAGGGCGGCATGCAATCCGAAATCAAGAAACTCGGTGGGGAGAAACCAACGGCCGAATTGGATTTGATTGGTTCGCAGGTGCCCATCACCCAGAAAAGTTGTCGTCGAACGGAAAGACCAGAATAGGAAAAGAGATGTCAGAATTGCGCCTGCCGCAAATAAGCCGCGAGCCAGTGAAGGTCTCGCAAGAGGATTTGAGATTTTATCCAATGCAAATATGATCCTTGATTGTATGTAAGGTATCATCAGGAGAAGTGCCGCGCCAATGATCAAATAGGTACAGAATTCCGGGTAATACTTAAGATGATTAATGCCCCACAAGTAACCCACTGGCAATAGATTAGCGGCCGCCACTAGCGCGATAACACAAGAAGTTATTAGTCCGGCTATGAGGCTACTGCGGCCGCGCATTGCTAATAAAATGATATCGGGTACTTTCATATTGTGACGCATTGGTTGCCCTAATATAGGGTATGCGAATACTTGTGTAAAGGAGATTCAGGCGGCCCCTACAAGAGATCGGCGCATAATAGACATCTTATAGACCAGTAGCTGCATCCGGCGATACATGGCATTCAGACGTGCTTTGCGCCCAATACCGCCGGATGCAATATCCATCTCACACAATGCGAGAGTTATCATTGATTGTCCAAGATATCCCACCACATGCTGGATTAATCACAGTCATTTCAATGGCTTACGCAACCGCAAACCGGCGCAGGCCCCCCCTTATACAGGTAATTTATTATGAAGGTCATATCCTGAATGTTAATTACGCAAGTATGATTGGGGTCGCCGCTGTCCTGGCATGGCGGGCATTGGCCGCCATAATAAAGGCAGTTTTGCAGAAAGGTTACGTCCTGAATATTCACATTGTTGTCATTGTTGGCATCGCCGCCAAGCCAACAACAATAGTCGCAGTTAACCATTACGGCTCCAATCAGAAGGCCGCATTGACTGCTGTCTTCATCACAAGGTGAATGGGCAGAAATGGAATAATCATCATTCGGCAAATCACAGAAAAGAGGATTACCAAAAATGCTATTACTATCGACATAAGTGCTGTCATAAGTTCCCGTAATGCTACCGTTGTGATTATTCCAAAAGTCGTTGCATTCAAAAGTGATCGTTGAATTAATATTGCTTCTTACAGCACCGTAATGGCCAGTATTAAATGCAATAATATTTCTTTTCAGCTGCAAATTAGAGCCGGTTGCGGCTAACACAGCATCGCCATATAACGCATGGTTCTTGGCAAATGTAGAGGCCCGCACTATAGTTGTATTAAGCGCCGTAATGGCAGCGCCATTTCCTGGACAAATATTGGAATAAAAGATGCTTTCTTCAACTACAGTAGTGTCACCGCCAGCATATATTGCGCCCCCCGATGAATAGGCATAGTTGGCATCAAAAGTGCAATACGATACAGTAAGTTTCGCGCCACTGCCATAATATATAGCGCCACCATGGCAGCCCAATTCAGCGTCTGTCGAATCATGTCGAAATGTGCATTGATAGATTTCTGGCTCCACATCCGCTATTTGCACAGTAATTGCTCCACCGAGAACAGCTTGGCAGTTTTCGAATATGCAGCTTCTAATTGACGGCGAAGCCTTGATTTTTAAGGCTCCGCCGTTTTTATCAGGATACCCACCCGAGTATCTATGACGCACGTCGCCATTTCTAATCGTAAAACCTATCAGTTTCGACGTCAGGGTTTCACCCTGGTCAAAGGTGAATGCGCGGTTACCCGCCGGACTGCAATCAATGATTGTAGACTGCGATCCCGCATAAGAGCGCACCACAATTGCCTTACCGTTGAAATTAACATTGATATTTCCTGTCCCGGTATAAGTACCGGACGCCACCATCACCGTGTCGCCGGCATTCGCCGAATCAATACCCGCCTGTATGGTAGTTGCCTGTGATGGCACATTGATCAGACGGCCATATGTGGCGTCTGCCCAAATAAAGATACTTATCATAAAAACTAACACCAATAGTTTTCGCGTGTACATATATTCTCCTATTGTAACTAATCAAGATCTCAATTTATGGAGGTATCTGCAGAGTGTTTGACTTGTCAGCACAAAGTAGAAACAAATGTACAGCCAGCAAATAACCCCCGTTGCCCGAATGGCCCAGACACGATTGTTGATATCATGCGCTACATGCTCAAGATAGACCTAAACTCGTCATACCATAGGGCATCACCACCTCATTAGACGCAACGGTCAGAATTGTCGTTGTGATCGATTTACTTACCTGCTATATATATAACGTGTCATATCTTCCGATGTCAAGCGATTTTAGGCAAAGAACTAAATATTTCTCTTTGATTCCAAAATGTTGGGTAAAGGCTTTTGAGGCCCTTGAGCGGTGGGGAATTGACGGAATGGGAAGGGGTTATGTTCTGTCCGAATTCATGAAAAGGCAAGGACAGATTGATATCCTTGCCTAGTGATATAGAGATTGTCTGCGCAGGCACCTAGAAATCAGCGCCGAGAGAGAAATAATATTTGGGGTGCGCCGCCACCGAATCGAAATCTGTCCGCCAGGCCAAATCATACCGCAATACAAGAAATCCCAAGTTGGCCCGCACCCCGAACCCAAATGCCGATTTTATATCCTGAAGATGCGGATTCCCTTCGGTCGACCCGCCCTTGAATGTCTGGTCGTTATCCCAGGCTGCCCCCATATCCAAAAATATTGCACCGGTGACATAACGAATAGCCATCGGCAACGGGAAATTCATCTTCAGATAATCTATGAAAGGATAGCGGAACTCAAAATTGGACAGGACGTACCGCGTTCCCGAAAACTCATAGTACTGAAAACCGCGCATGGGCGTGACCACATCGGAAAAATAGAGATTCTCCACATCGTACACTTTGGCATTGACCACCACATTGCCTATATAATTAGTGGTGCCGCCGAGGAAATATCGCTTGGGCGTTTTGCCCCATGAGGCGCCGGCGGAGAGACGGAAGGCCACCGAGTAGAGATTGCGGATATGCCAGTACTTCCGGTAATCGAAATCGACAGCGGAGTAAGACATCCGGTTTTTCTCAAACAGGTCGACGGCGCCGGTTAAATCAAGACGCGAGCGGCGCCCGTTGAGCGGGCCGGTGACTCCCCAGAGAATATTGTCCTGCACCAACGAGACCGCCCCGGTGGTGACTTTGGTGGACCGGTCGGGACGGGGATCGTTGCTGTCATGGTATTTTCTATCGATGAAAATCTGCGAGGCGGCCGCCTCAAATCGGAAATATTTAGAGAAAGGCCGTGATAGATAACCCTGAAAACCATAGAAGCGGTCGGAGAAAAGATAGTTGTCGGCATCAATGTAATAATTTTTGGTGTGAAAGATGCCTATTCCCAGGTTGGTCCGCATCCGGTTGTAGAAATAGTACAACTGGAAGTTGGATTGGTCGATGGTATTGACCAGATCGGTCAGAAGGAATATCTGGTGATCCCCCAGATAGTCCGAAAATACGAAAGCCGACTGCCCCTGCAGACCAAAAAATGTATCGTAGGAGAATCCGCCGCTGACATAATCGGGGGTGAATCTAACCCGGTAGTCACGCACTTTGTACTCACCGCTGGGAAGTTTGCTCGTGTTCGAGATGGAATCGAATATCGCTATTTCCGCAGGCTTGAGGTAATTTTTGGCATTGTTACTGTCGGAGACATCTTCGAAAATATGAGACAGCGGATCATCCTTCTTTCTTTTCTCATCGGAAACATAGACATAATCGCCATTTTCGATACGGGTACTGTCGCCCTTTATTTTCTGTGCCAGGCTGTCGATAGAAGCGGAATGGGCGGCTTTGTGCACCAATGATAAAGAATCGGTCATGGCAGTTGAAGAATCCTTTGCCGCCACAGGCGCTTCCCTGGATTCCTTTTTATATTTGCCCATCACATAATCGGTCGGCGCCAGGATTCCATTATCCCCGGCCGGCTGGATATCTTTCATAAGATAAATGTCGAACCCGGCTTTATTGAAAGACGAGAATGCAATCTGCCGTCCATCAGGCGACCAGGAGGGGGAACCGGCGCCGGTCAGGAGATCGGTAATGGCAATCGGGGCGGCCGTAGAATCGATATAGGTGAGGTACAGATTGTCAATACCGTTCCGATTGCTCACAAAGCAGATCTTCTTGCCGTCGGGCGAGACAACCGGTTCGCGGTTCTGTCCCGGGCCGCAATCTATGGGATTGATCGCACTTGACGCGACATCAATGGTAAACAGGCTATAATTTCCATAGCCGAATTTATTATAGATGGTCCGGTAATCCACCGAGTCGGTCGGTGTATACTGCAGATTCTTCAGAATAAAATCATTGTCGGGATGCGCGCGATCGGATGAAAATGCAATGGTCTTGGAGTCGGGGAACCAGTATGGATCGATATCATCATAATCATCCCGCACCAGATGATAAGTGCTGTCGGCGTCAATATCGTAAATCATGATGTCTCTCTGACGACCCTCAAGGGCGGAGAAGGCGATTCTCTTGCCGTCCGGCGACCAGACCGGGGAGAGGATACTGCCGAAATTGAAAAAGCGGCGAAGGTAAATTTCCTTTTTTCCGATATCGAGAAAATAAATGGCATCCTTTCCCTTGGATTTAGCTACAAAGGCCAGTTTCTCGCCATCGGGCGAGAATGTTATTCCGGAAAGGTATGAATGCAGCGATTCCATATCACCGGTACGCTCCCCTTTGACCAGCCGTTCGATGACATGTCCGTTAATGGCCGAGATCAGATATATTTCAATGTAGTCGGAACGGTCCGAAAATATCGCCAGGCGATCCCCTTTGGGAGAGAAAATTGGTTTCTCATTGAATTGCGAGCCATCTTTTTCATGATTGGTAAGAGCCTTGGCGATCTCTCCCGGTTCCTTTCTTCGGGCTATCTCCGGCCAGTACCGTTTTTTCATCTCTTTCGAAAAGCCCTTCCAGAGTTCCTCGGCGGTAAGTCCGATAGAGGCTTTGAGAGATTTGTTCATGGTGAGATAGACTTTACCCCGCGCTAGGATTTCGCCCAATTTCTGTTCGCCATAGTTTTCGGCAATATAGCCCACCAGCGCCTGCCCCTCTTTATAGGCCAGATAGCCGCCCAGGTAATCCGGTGGCTGAAGATAATTGTTAATTGTGGCATCACGGACAACCATATCGGCGAAATAGTCCCATCCGTAGCGCGAGCTGTACTCGGCATACCCCTCGGCGTACCAGGTCGGAAGTTCAAAAAGGCGCTGGCGCGACAGAAGCGAACTGAACACATTGCCGTAAATCATGTCATAAACCACGGCATGAGTCAATTCATGATGCAGAACATGGCGGAAATCCTCGGTGGAACCATCAAATGGTATGACAATTCTGTTCTTGAACGCCTCGGTGAAACCGCCGATACCTTCGTCAATCAAATCCGGGATAATATTTGTCTGTTGAAAGTCATTCGGTGAATTATAAATGAAGACCGGTACACGACGATGGATGCGGTAATTCAACTGATCGGAAACGGTGACATAGGCTGATTCCAGCACATCAGAGGCAAATTTGGCCGTCTCATATTTTTGACCGTAAAAGTAAATGTCAAAATCCCGCGTCTGTATATATTGCCAGCTGAAACCGTGGTACTGAACCTTATTCTTGCCAAAATAGGTTTCCTGTGCCGAAACCATAGCGGCCAAAAGCATCAGTACAACCAGTGTTATATGGATTTTCTTTATCATCGTTCACCTTATCCCGGATATATTATGAATCTTTGGTACTATCCGATTGCTCTCTTTATATCGGCTCCCAGCGAAGAAAGTTTCTCCTCGAGTTGGTAATATCCCCGATCAATATGATAAACTCGGAGCACCTCGCTCTGTCCCTGGGCGGCAAGGCAGGCCAGAACCAGACCGGCCCCGGCGCGGATATCCGAGGCCATTACCGCCGCACCCTGCAATTTCTCGACACCCCTCACAATCGCCTCATCGGATGTAACCGTAACATCGGCGCCCAGACGGCGAAGCTCCATGGTATGGCCGAAGCGATCCTCAAAAACCGTCTCCTTGATGCTGCTGGTGCCATCGGCAACAGTGGCCAGTGCCATGATACAGGCCTGAAGGTCGGTCGGGAAACCGGGGAATGGAAAAGTGACCACTTTAATCGGCTTGAGCCTTTTGGGTGCCGATATTTTGACATTACTCTTACCTTCCGTAATATTACATCCCATTTCATATAATTTACGAGAAACCATCGTCAGATGTGAGGGGTTAATCCCGGCAATTTCGACCGATCCGCCGGTGATGGCTGCGGCACACATGTAGGTGCCGGCCACCAGCCTGTCGCCGGAGACCTTATATTTGACCGGATTGAGGTTCTTTACCCCTTCGATAGTAATGGTTGAAGTTCCGGCGCCATGTATTTTTGCCCCGGCGGCGTTGAGAAATTCAGCCACATCGGCCACCTCGGGGTCGCAGGCGGCATTGACAATTCGGGTGGTTCCTTTGGCCAGCGTCGCGCCGAACATTATATTCTCCGTGCCGGTGTGGGATGGACGGTCGAAATGAATCGTGGCCCCTTTCAGCGGCTTGGCCTTAGCTATCACATAACCTGCTTCTTCCAGAATCTCCGCACCAAGATTGCGGAAGCCATTGATATGATAGTCGACCGGGCGGGCCCCCAGCGAACAGCCTCCCGGAAGCGAAACGCGCGCCTCGCCGAGTCGCCCCAGAAGCGGCCCCAAGACCAGAAATGACGCCCGCATCTGGCGCATAAGTTCGTATGGAGCGGTGTTTTCGTTAATATGGGAACTGTCGATTTTCATCCGCATCACTTTGGGGTCATAATTGACAATCGCCCCGAGATGCTCCAGGACTTTCTTAATGGTGAAAATGTCCCTAAGCGGGGGGATATTTTCCAGAGTGGTTTCCCCTTTGCCGATCAGAATTGTTCCGGCAATTATCGGCAAACCGGCATTTTTGGAGCCATCGGTTTTAACCGTTCCGGAGAGCTTTTTCCCGCCTGCTATTAAGAATCTATCCATTTCTAATCCTTTTAACTAAAACGGGTCAATTTCGTTCCTGTTCATAAGACAAACGCGCAGTCTTTCAGGACTACTTCAAGGTAAGAATAGGCATTTGCGCAAATCTCTGCAACAAGAAATATTGTATCAAAAATGTCTTATGTGCGGGGAGCATTGAGATCCGGATATCTTGATAAGCGGGTAATATCTGTATAAGTGTGTAAAAACGATAAGCGTTTTACTTCATTATTTCGCTTGACAGAAATGAGCAACGAGCATAAATTTAATGTGGGTTTAGTCAATCTTGATGTTTTGCAGCAGTTATTTCCTCGTCCTGGGGAAAACCTCACTTGCCAGCCAGACCTATCGCTATGGATAAGGAAATAGGGGGAGTGTCCTGGTAACTGTAACATATTGTAAGGAGGTAACATGTGCAAAGGAGTAATTGCCAAAGCGGCACTGATTTCCATTGCCTTGATTTCGCTTATGACTCTTGCCGTATCAATCTACGGAATGGGGGCTTCCAATAAGAATAAGGCGCTTAATGTGGTTCCGATCAATCAGGCTCCCCTTTCCAAAATGGCCGGCGCTGAGGTCCCGGTTGAAGTTATTTCCGGTAAAGCCCCCGCGGCGGCGAGCCTTGGTTTTGATCAGGCGCTGGGATACGCTCCTGGTAAGAGGATCGGTGTCACTACTTATGATAATCAGCATAATGGTCGTATGGGCCGCCAGGTTGACTGGCGCGGGTCCCAGGTGGTTCATTTTGTCTGGACGAAGCAAACCTCGACTTATTATCCTCCGGGTGGGTTGCGTCGGACCGGCTATCAGGCCTATGACGCCGGCATCGGGGATTTTACCCAGGTGGGTGTTTCCGATAGCGGCGGTTGCGATATTCATGCCATTCTAAATAATACTTCCGGTTATGTGACTTTGGATGTTGATACCGAAGGTAAAGTGGTCATTGCCAACCACCACACCGAGACCGGTTCGGCCGCCGATTATGCCACGACTATTTGGTATGACTATTCGCCGGGCGCCTGCTATTTTGCGCCTTACAAAAGTAAGGTTCCGGACAGCACGATGGACTACTTTGCCGATCCGCTGAACGAGAATCGTTATATCTGGCCCTCGATGGAATATCAGGCCTGGAATGGCGATACGGTGACGCATGTTTTTGCTCGGCAGAACAAAAATTCTTATGTACCAGCATATATCGTTTATTTCCGCAGACAAGGTAGTGATACCCTCGGTGCCTGGGATTATCCGCCGATGATGGTTGACACGGTCAACGACTTCGCCCAGACCGTCACTGCCTCCCGCGTCAGCGGCAAGGTGGCGCTCTGCTGGTTAATGTGCTATCCCGGCATAATCGGCGATGGCGAGTCGATTCAGCGCGGCGGCAACCAGAGAGTCAATGATGTCTTTTATATGATGTCGACCGATATGGGCGCCACTTGGGGTCCCAAGGTCAACGTCACCAAGTTTGACTCTTCCAAAGCCGGTTGGCTGGCTCATACCGATATGTCGGCTTTGATTGACACGCAGGACAAACTGCACATTATCTGGGATGCCCGCGAATACGGTCCCGAGGGGGGCGGTGTCTGGAGAGCCTTTTTCGGCAGCCGTCTGTTTCACTGGGACGAAGGCAACAACCTTGTTCGTACCATTAAGGATGCCAACTGGGATCTTGCGGATGATGGTTGCACCGGCGGCGCCTGGAACGAAATGAGTATCGTGAAGATGCAGATTTCGGAGTGCGACGGCAATTTTTACGCCCTCTTTGTGCAGTATAACGACATTGCCAACGGTATTACCAACGACTGCCATCAGTCAAACTGGACGGCCAATAATCCGTCCGGCTCGGCCAACGGCGAACTCTTTATTTCCGTTTCCGACAACGGCGGCTTGAACTGGGATATCGCCCGCAACCTGACCAATACGCGGACACCTCATTGCGACACTGCCGGATCTGGCAACCCGGTTATCTGCGGCTCCGAGATGTGGCCCTCGATGTCCCGTTTTGGTATGGATCGTTCGGGCGGCGACTGGACCGGTATTCCGATTGTTGACCCCTCCGGCAGTTATACCGGGAATATGTTCCTTGACGTCTTCTACGTTCAGGACAAATATCCCGGCGGTTGCATACAGGATCAGGGAGTTAACCCCTCGGGCGACTTTACCGGTATTCCGGGCGTCTGGACTTATAACCAAGTGAAATGGTTCCGCCTGTCATGCGCCGCGCCGGTTCCGAACCCGCTGCTGGTTTGTACCCCCAATAAGATTGCTGATCCGGCCTGGACGAAGTCGAGTGTGCAACTTGACACGATCATCAGGATGGAAAACATTGGTAATGCTGTTCTGCATATCAACAACGTCGTCATTAACAGAATCACACATGCCGGCCAGGATTGGCTCGGTATCACCGGTGTTCCGGGGACGATTTCGCATCTGGTTCCGAACTTTGTCAATGCGACAGTCAATCTGAACAAGGGTGGTGCGATAACAGCCGGTCCGACAGTCTGCGAAGGTAATATTCAATTCTTCACCGACGCTCCGAACTCTCCGTATACTCTGCCTATTCGTCTGATTGTTGCCGACACGGTTCAGTTCCCCGAGTGGGCCAGTATCAGAACCTCCTGCAAGCGGATTGTGCTTAACAATGCCGGTAACCTCGGTAATGGCGGCGAGGGTCTGAACAATGTTTATGGCTTCAGCATGAACTTCTTCAATGACTGCGACACGACCGACAACCGAAATGGTGCTGATGACAATGCCCTTGTATACCTCTATGATGCCAGCCCGTTCATTCTGCGCGCTAAGGGCGCTCTTCTCGGCGACACCATTCTGAACTCCTACATCTTTGATGCCAACTGGTTGCACAACAATGGTTTCCGTCCACAGAAGAGTCTCGTGGTCGATTCCACGACCCATTCGGACTATCAGTATGCCTATACCAACCAGTTTCTTACCAGCGACTCCATGATTGGTGTTGAATGCGAGTACTGGACGCCTTTGCATCCGGATACCTGCAGCTTCATCATCCAGAAGGTCAGGATCGTCAATAAGACCGCCGCGGCTATCAACAACCTGATGATCGGCGAGCTTATGGACTGGGACATTCCCTCCGACTCGGGTGTCGAAAACGGTTCGGATTATGACGCCAGTCGTCAGCTGATGTGGTGCTATGGCGGCGAATATGGCCCGGATAGTTTGCCTAACAATGACTGTGTGCTGGCCAACAATCGCGCCGGCGGTTTCGCCTATATCAACGGTTATAAGGTGCCTACGACCAACCCGTCTGATAGGTTTGCCAACATCACCGGTATGTTCACCGGTTTGAATCCCGACTGGGTGCATCCGACCGGCAACTTCGTGCCGCCGAAGCTGTATAACAAGCTGAATACTTTCAGCGGTTATCAGCTCTGGCAGTCGACTGTGCCGAGCATGGAAGATTCACTATACCAGGATCTGAACATGGTGGCTTACTACGGCAAGAAGAACCTGGGCGTGAATGATACATTGATCTGGATAAAGATTCTCGCCACCGAGAATAACAATGGGTCAATTGGTCTGAAAGCCACCATCGACAAAGCCAAGCAGTGGTGGAAGAATCGGTTCAACAATGCTCCAATCGTGTTTGATCCGGGTGTGAAGACCGGCGTTCCGAACGTGAAGATGATTTTTATCGTCACCGGTTTTGACCTTGACGGTGATGCCATTAGCATGGATGCAAGCGGTCTTGATGCCCTGCCTCCGGGTGTGGCGGTCTTTGCCGATAATGGTAATGGCACCGGTACCTTTAACTGGACGCCTACGGTGCAGGGAAATTACACAATTACCGTGACGGCCGATGATGGCAAGGCGACCGGTTCGCGGGTGATTCAGGTTAATATCAGTAGCACCTGCTGTGTCTTGGCCGGCAATGTCAACCAT
>JAPLUR010000107.1 GCA_026397505.1 Candidatus Zixiibacteriota bacterium | reverse complement strand
TTACAGAATCATAATGCACGTCTTGGCCGCCTTCTGGGACTATATAAGACCATTCCGAAAGAATTCCCATGCCATCAACCGAATAAGGTCAGCGGCCATCCCTAATCTATAAAAGTAGGGTTTTTCAACACTCCCGAAGTCTTGCGGTTCCGCCATCTTTCATCGTTCCGCAGGGTCTTAAGCAGCCATCTATGGCGGCGGGCGTGACCCTGCGGCCTCGCCCATTACAAAATCACTATCGAACCGATGGTGATTTCGGCACCCCCCCTCTTATAGAAAGAAGTTTATTATTATGCCCATTAGCCGGAAACAATTATTAACCAGCCACTACTTCCAACTGCATCGCGTCCTTAAACTTCTCTCCCCCTATAGTCCGGCGCGCTGTCTGCCACCCTTTTTCAACGAACTTCATCATGGCTACTCCGGCAATAAGTCCAAAACCCACAGCGACTTAACAGAATTGAGCCAAAATCTATTACGCCCTAAGAATGTCCGCCAAAAGAAAAACAAACCCATTTCCGCCGACCCCTCTCAATCCCCGCAATCCATGCTCCGCCAGAAACTTATTGGGAAAAATCAAGAGCTGAAAAGAGATGAAAAAATTGAGAAAGCAAAGCCAATTATCATTATCTTTATGGAATTCAGGCAATTACGCTGTTTGTAATTGGCTTCGCTCCCTTTTCCGCAACCGGCTTTATGCCGTAAGCAATTGTAGGTCAGGAGCTTTACGCTCCTGACACAATTTTGTCAGGTCTCCAAGAGACCTGACCTACCATAAAACCAAAAGAAAGGAATATTTTAAAAATCGAAGAAACAAACCCATTTTGGCCGGCTCTTTGGTGCACAAATATTGTGCACGCCCCGGCGCGGCGGACCCGAGCTTAGCGATAATGGCACGAGCACGGGGCGCGTGCCATTCCTTGACTTACTTTACGCCTTGGGCGCCGGCGGGGGCGGCGTGCTCTCGCCCTTTATTCCTTCCACCATCGCCGAAAGGGCGCTGATTATCCCGCTCGCCTCGTAGGGAATAAATATCTTGTTGGCCGTCCCTTCGGAGAACTTCGGAAGCATCTCCAGATATTTGAGTGTGATCAATTCTTTATTCGGTTTCCCGGCATGAATGGCGTTGAAAACGTTGGAAATCGCCTGCGCCTCACCCTCGGCTACCGCCACCTGCCGGTATTTCTCGGCATCGGCTTTTTTCTTAACCGCCTCAGCATACCCCTCGGCTTCCAGAATGGCCGCCTGCTTGCTTCCCTCGGCCCTGGTAATCGAGGATTGCCGAACCCCCTCCGCTTCGAGAATCGCGGCGCGCTTGTCACGTTCGGCTTTCATCTGGCGGCTCATCGCCTCGGTGATATCGGCCGGCGGGTCGATCCGCTGGATTTCCACCCGGTTGACTTTCATGCCCCATTTGTCGGTGGCGGTATCGAGCACATCGCGCAACTGGGTATTGATTGTATCGCGCGAGGTGAGCGACTGGTCAAGCTCCATTTCACCGATGATATTACGAAGGTTGGTCTGGGCCAGCTTGGTGGCCGCCATGATGTAATTCGATATTTCATACCGTGCCCGCACCGGATCGGTCACCTGGCAGTAGATAATACAGTCCACCTCCACATTCACGTTATCCTTGGTGATCACCATCTGCGAGGGAACATCAAGCACGACCTCACGCATATCGACCTTAAGGACAACATCGAAAAACGGCATGATCAGATTCAATCCGGAATCAAGTGTCCGCTGGTAACGCCCCAGTCTTTCGACCAGCCCTTTCTCGTAGGGGCGGATGATACGGATCGACATTCCGCCCAATATGAACGCCAGGATAATGACGAACCCTATGAATACATACTGCTGCATATCAAAATTCCTTTCCTGCTTATGGATTATGCCTTTGGGCTATCATCCGCTTTCGAAACCACCAGCCGGGCGCCGATCACACGATCCACTATCACTTTGGTCCCCTCCTCGATTACGTGCGCGGCGTTAGCCTGCCAGATTTGCCCCTCAACACGCACCTGCCCGGTATCGTGATGCGAGTCGATTTTCTTGGTCACCAAACCGGGCCGTCCCACCATGGCATCAACATTAACCGGTTGCGGCGAGGGCTTGGTGATTTTCTTGGCCAACGAGCGGGTGAGCGGAATCAGGATGATCGAAAGACCGGCAAATACCCCCAGCTGGATCAGATACGAATGCGTCATGGTCGAGGTGACCGCAGCCCCGACCGCACCGATCACGAAACAGGCAAAGACCAGGGTCGGGGTTCCGATCTCAAAAATAAGAAATATTACGGCCGCCGCCAGCCAGAGCCAGAATATTGTCGGCATATAAACTCCTTTCAGTGCTCGCTACAACCGCGGTATTTGGATGCCATCGGAGGCTTCATACGCGGCCGAAAATCAATTATGAGGTTTCGCTGCTTTTGTTCATGGTTCCAGCAGTATAAAAACCGATCGGGTTGGCGATTTCAACAAAAATATGAGGTTCAAACGGCGGCCCGGCAGGCACAAATTTATCCCAGAACTGCCGGGAGGAACAAGAATGGGGTTGCCAAACCGATAAGAATCCGGTTCATTAATGACCGAAATGTCACGTTTTAAACCATACACCCGCTTTGCCAGAGTCTATGACCTGATGGGAGGCGACCGTTTCTCCACCCGGATGGTGGAATATACGCACCGGCTGCTCAAAAAATTCCGGTATCACCCCAAAGAGGTTCTCGACCTCTGCTGCGGCACCGGCACGGCCGCTCTTCTCTTTGCCGAAAGCGGCTTTGCGATGACCGGCTTGGATCGTTCCGAAGATATGCTCAAGGAGGCCCGGCATAAAGCCGCCGCCAGGAAATTGCCGCTCAATCTGGTGCATCAGGCATTGCCCAATTTTGCCATAAAAGAGAAGCGCGGGAAAATCCTTAAAAAATTCCATTTGGTCACCTGTTTCTACGACAGCCTTAATTACATTCTGGAGGAAAAAGAGCTTGCCGAGACTTTCGGCAATGTCAACCTTCACCTGAAACCGGATGGTCTTTTCATATTCGATATGAACACCCCCCGAGCGCTGAAATTTCTCTGGGGTGCGAAAGTCTATGCCGGCTGCCACAGCGGGATCGCCTGGATATGGCAGTCAATATACTATGACCGGGCCAAGACCGCCGATCTTCGGGCGACATTCTTTCTGCAGCGTGGCAAACGTTGGGAGATGTTTGAGGAAATTCACACCGAAAAAGCTTACAATAATAGCACCATAAAGCAGCTTTTGTACCGTTCGGGATTTGAGATTCTGGAATTTTACGACTGCTTCAAATTTCACAAACCGGGAAGCAAGTCATTCCGCATCGCGGTCGTGGCACAAAAGAAAAGAGAGATGAAATAGGACATCTGTCCTGGTTGTAAATCCGCCCCACCATACATCTTAAGTGCAGCTCAATCGGGCCGACCGGCCCGGAAATCAGCAGGAGGCTCAGCCAAAGCTGCTTTTCTTGCTGCAAGAGCCGCTGTTGCAGGAAGCCGAATGGCCAACGAAAGCATTCGAGGCGAAAGTAGAGACATATTTCTCCACCGCCTCGGAATTGCAGACGGGGCAGGCGATCTTATCGCTCGACCGATAGACCAGTTGTTCAAAGCGGTTATCGCAGTTGTTACATTTATATTCAAAGATCGGCATATCTAACTCCAATCAATCAGGGCCATAGCCGCACCGGCTATCATTCCGAGCAGGGCCGCCCGCCCGGTATGACTGATCATCGGTCACGTAAGTCCGGTCAGGCCGCAGCCGTAACCGAATCCGACACCGGCCAGACCACCCAATATAAGCCCCACCGCCAGTCTCATCAAGAGCTTCTTATTTAACTTCATTCATGATCGCAATCAATTGATATTCCACCTCGTTGGCCATCTCCTCCAGTCCGGATCCGGGGAGCATCTCGGCAATCATCGAGGGTTTCGCCAGGGTCATGACGGTTTTCCCTTTCCCGGAGCGAACGACGATTTTGCATGGCATGAATAGGGCCGCATCGATATTCTTGCCCAGTGCCTTATAAGCGAACGAGGCATTGCAGACCTCGAAGATCTTGAGCGGCTCGATCTGGAAGCCTTTTTCGGCCAATGTCGCCTGAGTGTCATGCACCGCCAGCACCCGAAAACCGCGCGCAGGCGAAGTTTTCTCGAGAAGTTCAGTCAGCTCCTCGAACGATTTTCCTGATTCTACCTGATAGGCAATTTCTTTCATTTCATTCCTCATGAATTTCATATGTCGAATTTATATGAGCCATCCCTTTCAGGGTCTGGCTCACCATACAGTATTTTTCCTCGGAGAGATTGATCGCCTGTTCGATCTTACTTTTATCGAGATTCTTCCCGCGGAATATGTACCGCACTTCGATTTTATTGAACGGTTTGGGGAATTCCTCAGGCTGATACCCCTTCACCTCGATTTCGATTCCGGTTAATTCCTGCCGCATTTTCTTAAGAATCTGAGCGACATCAATTCCGGTACACCCGGCCAGACCGAACAGCACCAGCTCGGACGGTTTGTATCCGTTTTCGGTGCCGCCGGCGGTTTTGGCCGCATCGGTGGCGATAGGATGTCCAAATAGCGAAACCCCCTCAAACCGAAACCCCCCGGTCCATTTCAATTTAGCCTCAACCATCTTGTATCATATTCTCCATCTTTATATGATTATAATTAAGGGAAGGTAGAAAATGTTCCGGATTAACTCAAGAAATTTGTTCGGAAAGTAAATCCATTTCTTTTTTCAGCTCCTCTAGAGTAGTAACCGGCCGGAGGCATGCAAAATTGCGGCAAATATAGGCCGTGACGGGGCCGCCGGACCTGCGTCCCTTTAACAAGGGGAGGGGCTCGTCGCCCCGCGCGGAAACGACTATTACTCGGTGCGGAATATAATGGCGATAGATTTCCTTCATGAAATCTTCCCGCCCATCATGGCCCACCACGACAATTTCTATCCCGTCGGAAAGGAAATAATCAAGGGCGGCCACGGCCGAAATCATCGCCTGCGGCATGGCGGCGATGCCGCTGGAAAGAGCGGCCAAACCTTTTTCCGCCTGTTTCCGGAAATTTTCATTGCCGGTTATTGCGGCCAGTCTCAAGAATGCCTGAATCATAATCGAGCCCGGCGCCGGAAGCGCTCCATCGGCAATGTCTTTGGGGCGGATAAAATACTCCGCCTGATTTTCCGGCGAAAGATAAAAATTCCCCGCCTGATCGGTAAAGAGCGGCACGGCCGTTGTGGCCAATTCCGAGGCGAATTCAATCAAGCCGAAGTCGTATGTAATTTCATAAAGGTCGCACAGGGCTGATATCAAATAGGCGTAATCCTCGAGAAATGTCCCCGGCGAGTTTATCATCTGGCGGCAGGAGTGTACCAGGAGGCTGTCATGGTAAAGATTGCTGCGGATGAACTGCGCCGCCTTGAGGGCCGCCGCACGGTATTGCTCATCGCCGGTAATCCGGTACCCTTTGGCCAGAGCCGAAATAGCCAGACCGTTCCACGAAGTGAGAATTTTATCATCAGTAGCCGGGCGAATGCGCCGGGCGCGGATATCGAAAAGAATTTGCCTGGATGTATCGATTATCTTCGAAAATTCCTCCAGGGCAAGGCCGGTTCTCTCACGGTACTGCTCGGAGGCGCTGTCAAGATTGAGAATATTAGTTTTCCCCTCGAAATTCCCATCGGCAGTAATATTATAATACTTGCAGAAAAGAGCGGCTTTATCGCCAAGGATAGAATCAATTTCTCCTTTTTTCCAGAGATAGAATTTTCCCTCCTCCCCCTCGCTGTCGGCATCAAGAGAGGAATAGAAAGCGCCTGATGGCCCGGTCATTTCTCGAAGAATGAAATCGAGAGTTTCACTGGCCACCTGGCGGTACATTTCTTTTCCGGTGATAAGATAAGCATCACCATAGGTCGAGGCCAGAAGGGCGTTATCATAGAGCATTTTTTCGAAATGGGGGACCAGCCAGCGACCGTCGGTGGAGTAACGATGAAACCCTCCGCCCAGCTGGTCATAGATACCGCCGCGAGCCATCGCCTGAAGTGTTTTTTCGGCCGCGGTCAGAAGAAAGCTGTCACGGGAAGCGGCGTATTGTCTGAGCATGAAGGCCAGTTTCACCGGGTGCGGAAATTTAGGGGCATGGCCGAACCCGCCCAAAACCGGATCATAGTCATTCATAAGCGCCCGGACAGCGGATTCAATATTCTTTTTTCCCAGAAGTGCTTTTTCATCTGAAGAAGAGTGGCTTGATTGCAGGGCTTCGACAATTCTGGATGCCATCTCTTCGATATGTGTCCGTTCAGCCTTATACCCTTTGGCCAACTCGGTGAGAATGTACTTGAATCCGGGCCGGCCGTTGCGGTCATCCGGGGGGAAATAGGTTCCGGCGAAGAATGGCCTGAGATCGGCAGTCAGAAAGATCGACATTGGCCAGCCACCCGAGCCGGTCATCGCCATGGTAGCCGACATATAAATCTGATCCAAATCGGGCCGCTGTTCCCGGTCGACTTTTATGGCGACATAATTTTCATTGAGAATACCGGCGACTTCACCATCTGCAAACGATTCCTCCTCCATGACATGGCACCAGTGGCAGGCGGCGTACCCGATTGAAAGGAAGATCGGTTTATCCTCACGCTTTGCTTTTTCCAGCGCCTCTTTCGACCAGGGGTACCAGTTCACGGGATTATGGGCATGCGCCAGAAGGTAAGGCGAACTTTCATTAATCAGGTGATTAGTGTATTTGACAGTTTCAACAGGATTTGACTCCGACATCGTCAGTCCTTTATAACTTTTTTAACCTGCATTCGGCCGCTTTTGGAGCAGAAACGGACGGATTGCTGAATAAGGCGGCATCTCATCTCAGTTTATTCCTAAACCGCAAATGGTTCGGCAGGTTCCGGAGATTATACAGGAATTATCGGATATTGAGCGGTGCGGAGAGGATGAAAGTCAGTCTGGCTTTGAAAAAGGGAATGGTTCGATTGTCCCCCGCAATATGGTCGAAATTCCGGGATGTCTCGATTCCGCCGGACGCTTCAATATAGGCAAACCCTTTAATAAATCCCGCAAATTGCAGGGAGGCGGAAAGCTTCTTTTCCACGGTGCCGGTCGGGAATGATTCATGATAGTCGGGTGTGCTTAACCATGGCTCGCTCCATACGGAATTAACAGTACCTTCGCCGTGCCGCTGATAAGCCAGTTCCAGCCTGAGCCGCTGACGGTATTCAAACCATCTGATCAATGCAAGTTTCCACCGGTCGTTATCGGGACCCAGTTCGTGGCCAATCAGCTCGCCGCGGTTGAGATAGCGGTTACGTTGCAATTTCTGATTGTAGGTGCGATTGTTTATGCGAAGATATTCCCCCTGAAAATCAAAAATATGTCCCAGATCGAGCGAATGAAATCCGAGCATATACCCGATTTCGTTCGGTTCATTGTCGCCGGCGCTCTTTCTTTCTATCTGGAAATCATCGAAAAGAATCTGGCCGTAGATTTTATAGCGCTGCTTAATATAGTAACTGAAATCGATGCCCAGAAAGGTGTTGTCATCAACGCTGTCGTTCAACTGAAAAGAGTGATAGAACATCAAAGGATTAAGGTAGCCCAATTCGATACCCCTTCCGGCGCCGCCGAAGACAGCGGTCTCAAAAAGCCCCAGATTGAGATGATCGGCCAACTGGATATCAAGGCGATGTCCGACAAAATACCGATTCTGGAAATATTCGGTGGAGTCGTTGGTTCGCAGCCTGTCCAGTTGCCCCAATTGATAAGTAAAAAAGAGCCTTCCCCACTTGAAGCGCGTCAAGAGAGCATCCATAGTACGAGAGGTTGAGGAAAGGACCAGTGATTGATTTTCCGGCCCCCAGTTACCGCCGAATCTTCCCAGCAGGATATCGAAATGATTGTCACGATAATTGAAGACGGCAGTTTCCATCTCACCGGCCAGACCGCGCCATTTCTTCCCACGATAATCGGGATCTTTGGCCAGTCGTTCATCCAGAAGGAATGCACCATAAAAAGAAAGCCGCTCGGTCGGCTGTCCCATGACCCCGCCTCGGATCGACTCATAGCTGCGTGAATGTGCATACCGAGCGGAGAGTAGATCCTCGGAGAGAAAAAGAAAGGCGGTAAGTTTGTCGCCCGGCGTTGAATCGCCAAACATATTCATCGGGTTGTGAACGCCAATCTCGTTCAGATTGTAAGGCGCCGTGTTATGATAAAGGCGGTATTGTTTTGAGATTATTTCACTTCGTCGGGCCGCATCATACAGGAATTGATATTCCGACTGGCTAACCGGTAATATCATTGCTGCGGTTCTAATCGCGCAGAATTGGACGATTGAGATTATGAGGCAGAATATTATAAGAAGAGGTTTCATCGGCCGTCCCATGCAAATCGAAAGGATTTATGAGGCTCCGTCTCCTTTGACAACCGCCGGGAAGGTTTTGGCCAGAATGCGGGCATCCTCTTTGAGCGACCAGCGGTCGATATATTGAAGATCGAGTTTCATCCATTCGTTAAAATCGACTTTATTTCGTCCGTTAATCTGCCAGAGACAGGTAACGCCCGGCTTGACCGAGAGACGGCGGTGCTGCCATGGGGCATAATGCTCAACCTCCTGCGGCAGCGGGGGACGCGGACCGACCAGCGACATATCTCCCTTGAGGACATTGAAGAGTTGCGGGAGCTCATCGATGGAATACATCCGAAGAATCTTGCCGACCTTGGTAACGCGCGGATCGTTCTTGATCTTGAAGACCGGACCGGACATTTCGTTCAGATGTGCCAGTTTTTCTTTTTCTTTATCGGCGCCATTGGTCATGGTGCGCAGCTTGAGCATATTAAAGAGCTTTCCATTCCGTCCGGAGCGCTTTTGCCGGTAAATTACGGGGCCGTGCGAGTCAATTTTGATGGCCACCGCCGCAATCAGCAATATCGGCCAGGTAAGGAGAATCCCGACCAGAGCGCCGAGACGGTCCATAGTGCCTTTGAAAAAGAGGGCGGCGCGGTCATCCGGCACGGAATGATAGAGCAAAACCGGATTGCCGTTGAGTGATGAGGTGCGGCAGCGCGAGATAGTGTGATCGTAGATGTCCGGCAGAAGACAGAGTTTGATACCCATCTTCTCGACAACATCAAAGACTCTCTGACTCAATGCAAAATCCTCAGGTTCAACTGCCATCAACACAAAGTCGACTCCATTGCGGGCGATAATTTCATGGATATTCTGCAGACGCCCCAATAGCGGAATATCGCGGTATCGCCAAAGCCCCTTACGTTTATGATCTACAAAACCGAGAATCCGGATGCTCAATTCGGGATGTTTGAGAAGCATGTCGGCTGCCCGCAGGCCGCGCCGCGAGGCGCCGACGATAATCACATTCTTCGTTTCCGATGACATGGAGGCGCCATTTCGCGCCCGCCGGCTTGAAAGGATGTACTTTCGCCATATCATAAAAAGCAGACCTTGCATCAGGAAATTGGCCGCCACGGCAACTCCAAACAGCAGGTTCTGAAGCGGGAGAGTCATGAAAAAAGCGGCTGCAATGACAAAAAGAGCGAAGCGAAATTCATCCGAATAAAACTGCTTCTTATCAATACTCCGATTGCGCAACGGCATGATATCGTTCGAAGGGAGCCGGATCAATAACGCCAGTTGAAGGGCCAGGGCGATAAGCCCCAAGGATTCGGCCTCCTCGGGGGATGTAAAGATATTTAGCCAATCACCAAATAAAGCCAGAACACCGACCAGGAGCATGGCGCGCATGGCTCGATAGGCCAGAATTTCCAGCTTATGTCGGTTGATCAACTTCATTTTTCAACTCCGGCGAAAGAGAAACATCCGCCGCCGATTGATAACCCTCTATGAATATGTTCGTCATTCAATGATGACATTTTTGGCTCAATTTCGCGCGTAGTGATATTCACATTGGTTTGAGCGGAAGGATGCCGCATACTATTCACCTGCTTTCCTCGAGTCCGGAATAGAAATTGGCTTTATCATATTCCGGCTGATCTTCGGGGGGGCGATGCAGGGTTACTCGTGCCTTCAAAAGAGGTCTCAGGCGATAAATCTGCTCGGGCATTCTTTCAAAGGCTTCCACGATGCGCCGGCTGACTTCATCATCGCCGATGGTCATCCAGATGAAATTCTCCAGCTGGGGAAGATAGCCGGGGTTCCAGGCGAACACTCCGATTGAACGGAGGAACGAAACCGCTTTAAGCGGGTCGGCCGTCTGGACCAGAAGTAGGTCGGTGGGAGTGATGCGCGAGGAAATGCCGAGACTCCGCAGACGCACCGAAAGAAAAATCATGTTTTCCTGTACCTGGTCGACCCGTCGCCTGACATATTCAAGATCATTAAGGACGGCTGCGGCTGCTACCTGCACCAGATCGGAGGGAACGCGGCTGCCACGATGGCGATTCATCTCCTTGATATTTCTGGCTGAGGCGAGTGCATAGGCGCAGGGATATCCGGCCAGACCGAGGGCTTCCGAAAAGGTGCGGGTCACGATGAGATTGTCGTACCTTTCAATCAGGCCGACAGAGGCATGACCATAGTATTCAAAATATGATTCATCAATAACGAGTATGGTGTCCGGCGCATGTTCCAAGAGATGCCTTATTTCATCATCAGACCAAACGGTTCCGGTGGGATGACCGGGATTGGCCAGAAAAATCATTCTCGTGGTTTTATTGACATTTTCCAGGAGGCCATCCGGATCGGAACTGAAGGGGGAAAAACCATAACAGTAAGCAGCTTTTGCGCCGCAGCTTTCTGCATAGATACGGAAATTGTCTTCAACCGGGCCGGCGATTAGGACCGTATCTCCGGGCTTGAGAAATGCCTCGGCGATAGTCTCGAAGATCGAAGTCAGGCCGTTGAAAAGCTGAATCGATTTTTCCGGAATTCCGGTGTACCGGCCGAGAGACTCAAGAAGATTCCTGGTTTGCTCTCCAGGGTAACGGGCGGCAGAGCCGTTCGTGATAAAATCGCGGATCGCTTTCTGCACCCTCTCCGAAGGATGCTGCACGGCGTGGTTCTCGGGCAGACCGGAAGCTTCAAGGACTTGCTCTGGCCGGGGAATGACATTTTCTACTGGCTGCATGGGTGACATATATTTGTTTTGCTGTTTTGTTGATTTCATAACTGGTTCTTTCCTTATGGCCGCGATGACCCGCCGCCTGAGGCATTCTTGTAATTATTCTGTTCCTGATATTTGAGCAACCGACTCACCGAACGGCGAATCATGCCGGGGAGAATTCTTTTGGTCTTCCAGAGAGCCCGGCCGCCGATTGGAGGGACGATTGCTGTCCGCGGCTCGCGTTCTCCATCGGCATCATAGACTTCAAAGCGGATGGTCCTTGGGGCATGCAATAAGGCCTCGCGAATTTCATCCAGGTTTCGGGATTGAAAATCGGCGATTTCGGTATAGGCCCGACCTATTTCGGCCGCGTCATGGGCATTGCTGCACCCAACCTGTGATATATTTGAATATGATTTGAAAAATCGGTCAACAGCGATCAGTTCATCCTGAGAGCAGCCGCATCCGGCCGCCTCGACCAAGTCCACCCGGGAGAGAATCCGGGAGATTTCGGTTCCATCATACGTCCCTTCCTTCTCGTAGGCATGAATGAGACCGACACCGGGACGGTAAGGATGGGGAAGAACCGCCAGGCCTCCCTGCTTATGAATCTCATCGATGATATCGTCTATTTCGAGGGAGGAAATTTCATCCTTGAGAAATAATCCTATGATATGCGCTCCACGGCGGGTGGATATTTCCAGACCGGGTATGATGGTGATGTCCTCGGCCATCTTCTGAATCAGACCCACGGCCGACATGGTGCCATGGTCGCAAACTGCAATGGCGTTCAGGTGGTTTTGGCGCACCGCCGAAAGCAGGGATTCGACACTCACTCGGCTGTTAAAGGAGTGGTCGGTATGTATGTGGAGGTCAAGTTTCATGACTTACTATTCTCATTTTCCTTCCTTGCCGTATTTTATTTGCAAGCTTGATGCCGGGCTGTTGAGTTTTTGCACACCATCATTAAGCGGTTGAATGACAACAATATAATTGGCGCGGCCACATCTGGTTTTCGGCGACAGGCCGGGAATTGTCTGGAAATTGGGAAAAGATTTCAATCTTGCCGGCAAGAATATTCCGACTCGTATAAAACAGTACCGCCCGACAGGAAGGATTTTTTGCCGGGCGGTTAAGGAAGGTGAGAATGGGTAACTGTTTCAACCTTAGAGCCTATCAATGACGAAGACTGAGGTCATCAATCCTCCGATGATTGATACTGTGGTTGATATTGTTTTCATAAAATCATGTTTTTTCTTGATTTCGGTCGGCACGACAATAGCATCGCCGGTATCGACTTTTTTCCCCAGAATTCCGCCGCCGGCGAAAATCTGGCCGTTGGCCTTTATCAGTCGGGTCCCTTTCTTTTCGGCCTGATTGGTAAAATTGCCGGCCCGTTGGATGTAGTAGTCAACACTCTTGTTCTGCTCGTATTTGATTGTCCCATTGGCGCCCACGGCGCCCATGACCGAGATGCCGCTCGGGATATCGGGGACATTAACATAGTCGCCGTTTTCCAGGGTTATATCGCTCTTGGCCCCATTGGAGGAGATGATCTTATCCATATCAATGATGATTCGATTCATATTCTCAGGTTTAAATTGGATCAATTCAAGCTTTCTGACATTTCCGGCGGAATCCTCCTGAAGAGGCTGGGAATTGGCAATGACCTCGCTCAAATTTCTGTTGGCCAGACTCCGGGCGATACTGTGCCGCTGAAAAACTACTCCCCTGGGGAAAGCCCGCTCGGTAAATCCGCCGGCCCGCTGAATCAGCTGGAACAGGGTTTCATTGCGGGAAAATAGAGCATATTGCCCCGGAAATTTAACCTCGCCGTCAATAGTAACCATGCGGTGCAGAAACCAGTCCGGTATTTGCCGGATGAAGATCCGATCATCCTCTTGAAGGCGGTACTGTTCCATGCGCGAATGAGTCAGGTCGACATATTCCAGTCGCACCTGGCCCAGGCTGTCGGTGCGCGCCACCTCCACGCCCAGCTGATAGGCGTTTTTCTTAAGGTTGCCGGCCAGAAAAACCAGATCGGCCAGACTCATGTTGTCGTAGAGAGGGAATTGCCCCGGATTTTTGACTTCTCCGTCGATAAAGACATATTTTTTTCTCATGACCTGGTCAATGCTGTAAACATGAAGCGAATCGAGGTCCTGTAGCGGCATATTGTACCGTCCGTCAATAACATCGCGCAGATTGACCGGATAAACCTCAACTCGGCGATCGGGATATTTCCGAAACAGATTGGCTCTTTCGTAGTACACATTGTCCGGAAGCAGTTCGCCCTCATTCAGCAGTTCGCGGAGAGTGGTCGAGTCGGTGCGTTCGAAGGTCCCGGCATGTTTGACCATACCGGCTATGGAGACAATATTTCTTTTCATGTCATAAAGGGAGAAGACGGTTAGTTTGTCGCCGTCAATCACTTCGATATCATCAAGGCTTTTTCCCGAATTGGGATTCATATTGAGATCGCGCACCTCCCGCTCATCACGGGGGGAAATACGATCCAGCATGATCCGGTCGAGATACGCCTCGGCCGCAGGGCCGCCGGCCAATTCGAGCACCCGGCTGACTTTTTCGTCCCCGACAAGTTCGTAAATGGCCGGACGTTTCACCTGCCCGGAGACACTCACGCGCGGGCCGCAGACCGGGATAAAAATGGCATCGCCCGAGGAAAGGCGGACATCACTCTTGCTTTCCCCTTTCAATAGGAATTGGTAAAGATCCAGATGCGCTTCAACATTATTATTGCGAACCAGTTGGATATTACGCAGCGAGCCGCGCAGACTGGGGCCGCCGGCCAGATAAAGCGCGTTGAACAGAGTGGTCAGGGAACTTACCGTGTAGGCACCGGGTCTTTTGACTTCGCCGGTAAGATAAATCCGGATTGAACGGATTTTTCCCAATGTAATCGAGGATTTGAAATCGCTGTAAACGGCCGAAAGCTTTTTATTGACTTGAGTCTCAAACTCCGAAAGAGTCTGACCCCAGACGATAATTTCGCCCGCTTTGGGGATGAATATCTTTCCCTGGCGGTCAACAGTAAGGTTGTACTCCTTTTCCACTTTTCCCCAGAGATAGATGATGATATTATCGCCGGGACCGAGAAGGTAATCGGCGGCATCAGCCACCTCCGGCGGTGAGGACAACTCGGAAGGGGCATTAAAGAGGCTGTAACCAAACGGCTCAAGAGAGTCCGGCGAATTATCGCGCAGGGTCGTTTGAGGAATGGAATCAATTCCCGGCACAATTTTGCTGCCCGGAAGACTTCCGGCGCTCGGCGCCGTTTCCTGTGCCGAACCATAAAGATCGGGGGTTGCATATGTCTCCCCCTCTTTGTTGGCAGATTCCTTCTTCTGGTCGAGATAATCTCGGACCAGTTTTTCCTGGTCAATCTCGGTGCAGAAAGCCGGCCTGAACCAACTCACGGCTACCAGCAGAATGACAAGGATTAGCAAAATTAGAATGATTCTCATCTTCACCTTCCATAGTATAAAAATCCTATTCTCAGGTGATAGTGAAGGCAAAGCGAGTGCCGGTAAGAGAAGATGAAGCTATTATCCAAAGGCTCAATGCGTTATGGAAAAGAGGCGCATCCTGACGACTGTAATGAAGGTTAAAATCTTCTTGTCTGGGCGGGAAAAGTTTTCTTAGAACACCGTGAGCGCTCTGCGGCCCTCAAGAGTACAAAGGTTTGGCCGATAGGTGAAAAAAGACTCTTTCAAAATCGGGAAAGTCCTGTTATAATCAGATTATGAATGACGAGCCTATTTATTTATCCAAGCAGGGACGGTTGAAGCTGGAGCAGGAGCTGAAAAAGCTCAAAACGGAGGATCGTCCGCACATTCTATCCGAAATCAAGCGGGCCCGGCAGATGGGCGACTTGTCGGAAAATGCCGAGTACCATGCAGCCAAAGAGGCGCAGACCCATATCGAGCGGAAAATCGCCGAGCTGGAGGATAAGTTGAGTCGGGTGCGCTCATTTGATAGCGATAATATCCCCTCGGACAAGGCTTATATTTTTGCCCGGGTGCGGGTCAGGGATCTCCGCAGCGGTGAGGAGATCGAGTACAAGCTGGTGCCGGCCGAGGAGGTTGATGTTGACAATGATATTATCTCTATTAAGTCACCAATCGGCGCCGGTTTGCTGGGGAAAGCGGTCGGCGATCAGCTGGAGATAAAAGTGCCGGCGGGGGTCATTCGCTTCGAAATTCTGAAAATTTCCCGGGAATAAAAAAGCTCCCTGCACCACCGTGAGCGCAGGGAACCTCTAAGTCTCAAAAGCCGGAATATTAATCAATATTCATCTTCTTCTTCATAGTTTTCTATGTCGAGGTTTTCATCTTCTTCGTAATCTTCATCCTCGGAAACGACCTCGGCGGCCATATCAGCGCACTCGATTGAACAGTAGAACTGTCCACCCTGCTTAACCGGCTTGCCCATAAACTTCTCACCACAGAATGCGCAAATCATATCTTACCTCCATCTAACGAGCCATCGACCCAAAAATCGCCTCTGATAAAACTAAATTGCATTGCAATCCGCAAGCAAAAAATACATTTGGGTAACAATAAATTGCATAAATTCTAACACCGTCTTTCGACACTCTATTACAAAAATTAACGCCCGAAAGTTCTACTTATGAAGAATATTTTTTCAGTTCCCCAAAAAGAGGCCGCGCGGCATTAATAATTTGTCCGGCAAACGGTTACGCCGAATATGCCTGCATCCCAGCGCAAAAAAGGAAAGGAATCGGCTAATTAGAATTGGCCGATTCCATGGAAATTGGCCTATAGACAGAGCAGCGGCTTATATTTCCGGAGGCGGCGCCCCATAGGCGGCCCATTCCTCACGCGCCGGCCCAAAGACACCCGGCACTTTCAGCCCCGCCTGACGCATCAAAACAGTCAGCTGGCCGCGGTGGTGGGTTTCATGATCGATAATGATCCGGAGCGACAGTCCGCGGGGCCATTTTTCGCCATACATGTCATCGACAACCTCGAGGGTCTTGTCATCCCAGTCTTTCTGAACCTGCTCGAGAAGCGAGGCGGCGGCTTTGTCGTAGCCATCGAGAATCTCTTTGGCGGTTTTGGGGACCGGGTCGTCATGTTTGGGGCCGGCCATTTTCAATCCGGTGCGGCCGCCCATTTCCGAGACGGAGCCGACAATATGCCAGGCCACCCGTCCGATCGTGCGGTCATCGGGGGAGACACGTTGGGCCAGCGACTGATCGGTAAGGGCCGCGAGCACTTTGCGGGTGCCATTGGACTGCTGTTTCCAGGAGGTTTCGAACTCTTTGATGGAGTGTATCATGGCCAAATCCTTTCTTTGAGTTAGAGCGAATTCATCGATTTCACAGGACAGTCAAATCTATATAATAATGGTATACGTGGCAATCACATTTGGGGGAAAGAAATCATGAATCCTTTCAGAAGAAGTGTCGAAACCCCCATTCATTCCGCAGGGCGGAATTCAGGGGGAATTTCGACCTGCGAACATAATTGTTACAATGCATTATATCATAAAGAGTTACATCGGCAAATTGAAACGGAAAAGGGAGCGAAGCCATATAGAAACAACGGAACGGTTTGTCTGCCATGGGGATATCCATTTTTGGCTTTGCTTTACTAAATTTTTCATATCATTTCCGATCTCGATTTTTCTCGGTAATATTTTGGCGGAGTATTGGTTGCGGGAATTGAAAGGGATGGTCGGAAATGGGTTTGTTTTTCTTTTGGCGGACATTCTCAGGGCGTGAGTGGTTTTGGTTTGACGCGGTTATGTCGCTGTGGGTTTTGGACTTATTGCCGGAGTAGCCATGATGAAGTTCGTTGAAAAAGGGTGACAGACAGCACACCGGACTATAGGGGGAGAGAAGTTTAAGGGCGCGACACAGTTGGAAGTAGTGGCTGGTTAATAATTGTTTCCGGCTAATGGGCATAATAATAAACTTCTTTCAATAAAAGGGGGGTGCCTCCAAATCACCATCGGATCGATAGTGATTTTGTGATCCCTCACCCCTGGGTCCTCTCCCGGCCGGGAGAGGGGGAGTTCGTTTCTTCATTTTTGTATTCTGTTGTAGTGATATTGTAGCGATTTTGTTCGTTGTATTACATCCCCAGACTCCGACAAAAGTCGGAGCCTGGGAATAGCCACCCGGGCCGATAAATTGCTTTTTGACTTCAGACATATAAATAGCTGTGCTTTCTATTAATGGGGGAAGGACCCAAATCACCATCGGTTCGATGTGGATTTTGAAGGGGGGAAGGCCGCAGGGTCACGCCCGCCGTTGAGGCAGCGATCTAAAACGCTGCGGAACAATGAATATTTTTGGGTAGGTCAGGAGCTTTACGCTCCTGACATAATTGTGTCAGGTCTGCAAGAGACCTGACCTGCCAAACTGCATTTTTGCATGGAATCAACAAGGTCTATGGTTATTCCCTGGCGGCAGTTGATGCCGCCAGGGAAACTCAAAAAATCTCCATTTCAACTCTTTAATCTATGAATTCTATGATTACGCAGCGATCCTCAGGCATTCGATTACGATACGGCCATTTGATTCCCATTCCCTTCGTCTCTTTAATTTGTTCATCCCTTATGCCTATCCTGGTAAGATAGTTTTTGACATGCTGTGCTCTGGCTTCACTGAGGTGCTTCTGCGCTCTGTCTTCACGGATACTGTCTCTGAGGTCCATTTGACCTCCATTCATCATAAAACACGTATCAGTCATTCGGGTTGCATCCGTATAACCACAAATACTTATAGTGAGCCCGGGATTCGCCCGCAACCGGGATAAAACGGAATCTTTGAGTATCTGCTCATGTAATGCTGATGGTTCGGAATCGCATTCAACAAACTGATCGAGGGCGAGGCTCTGAGATAGAATTCCTTTCATTTTTACATGATTTGAAAAGGAGAAATCATCGACGGGGTCGAACCTCACTATTGCTTCCGAATCGATTCCGGGGGGGATGCTATCGAAGCCCATCCATCTAGTATCTCTGGCCTTGACAAACAAGCCATTAGAATTGCGGTCGGCACAATACATCACTGCGGCGCCCAGACTTTTGTATCTGTAATAGAGGAATCCCTCCAATTTGGCTATCGTACTTTGCGGATATTTTACATACCCGATGCGGAAATTCTTCGAAATAAGCTTAAGGCTGTCTTCAGGTGTGGGAGCGCTGACAAAGAGACTGTCCTCTTCCGTAATCTGGCGGCTTAACACCTGAAGAATCTTATCCTGCATACTGCTCCCGTTTATGAAATCCATGACGTTCTTTTTATCAAGCCATGAAACGGGCTTTACGAATTCATTGAAGTTACCCCAGTACAACTCCTTGTAGTTATCGCCAATTATGCCGAGGGCATCATGTTGTTCGTACTCGGGCTGGCGGGAACGGTTGGCGTCCCAGCGATAGCCGAAGTACTGACAATTGTCGAGATCGACGAAATGGAAGAAGGTGTTTGTCTCATTCAGATTGCTCACCACCGTATGCTTTTTGTTAAACAGAATTGCGATGAAAATGTCTTTATCCCGGCCCTTGGCTTCCGATAGGAGACCGGCCTGCGTATTAAAAGGATCCATGGCGAGATCGAAATCCAGATTAAGAGTATAGAATTTCAAATCAGTCAAATCGCCTGCGGAGGTGGGGCATTTCGAGCTATCAATCACGATTACGGTATCTATTACGGTATCTATTACGGTCCCTGCCTTAAAGCTGTCCGCGGCATAAACACGCACTTCGCCATCGTAGCGGTGCAGGCCTTTTTCGTCAAGACGGCCGTTGGCCTTTTGGTCATAAGGACTCTTCCCCCATTCATTTTTCTGGATCAGGACAGCGCCGCTCAAATCCTTATTCTCTCGAACCTTCCCGAATGAAACGGTGAATCCGATCTGTGCCACCCAGTCTTTCAAATTCTTATCTTCCGGGGTATCCTCTTTCCAGAAAACCGGTCCCGTATTACCATCGAGGGCGATATAGTCGGTCAGATAGAGTCTGGCTCCGAAGTAAAAGGAAAACCCCTTTCCGGTGCCGGGGAATTGGTGTAACCAATAGTGCTGAAATCCGGCGTAAGGATTCAGACCGGCGTTCTTATCATCACCGAAGAGACGAATTTCGGCACCGAGACCGGAAGCAGCCGAATAGGGATTCGAACCGGTCTCCGCCCCGTAAGAGCCGAAAGGCGCCAATGATATCCCTTTCCAGAATCTCATAGGAAACATGACCTTGCCGCTGATCAGCGAAAGGGGAGCATTGCCGATCAGGCCAACCTCCGGGGGAGCGAAGAGTGGTTTTCCTGCTTTTGCGAAATCAACGTCCTTGTGGATGGTCAGGCCGCCGCCGAAGAACCAGGCCGGCGGTGTCTCTTCATCAAAGCCTCGCCAGAACGCCACGCCGCCTCTAAGATCAAGGCTGAGGGTACGCTTCGAAGAAAAATAGAGGCGATTGCCGGCATACAGATAATTGCCCTGACCATCAGAACCCAATTTGGGATTGACCCAGACATATGACAAACCGATCAAGGGATTAAGCCACAAGCGTTCTTTGTTCTCGAAGACCAACTCACCATTAACTCCCCAGTTTGAGGTGACCTCGGTGGCTGGGGCCTTAAGGCCTGAGATATTACCAATTCCCCCGCCGAGGAATACTCTTGCAAATGCACGAGGGTTAAAAAGATTCGGGGAAAAGGCAGTGAAAAAGCCGTTTATAGTATTCAACGGCAAATGGTATTCGGCTCCGAAATTCCATTTTTTGATGCGTGCTGAATCTTGGGGAACGCGTGTGCTGTAAATACCGAGCGGGGACAGGCGGAAGCCGTCTCCATAATATTGCGTTTGCAGGTCCGTAAGCTTTCGATCGAACCATGCATGTAATTCGCAGATTGAATTTTTTCCTTTCGTGTCGTCCTTTACAACGCTCCCAGTATACTTTCGCAAGAGGGAATCCCGCAATGAACCAAACGCCTTGTCTGCCGCCACCGAATTCTTCTGATTGTCGGAGTTTGTGATTTGTGCGTGAATGTCTGTGGCGCAGATGCAGAATAGAACGCCGAGCACCCCCAAAAGGATCGCTGTTTGTTTCATACCTGCCTAACCTCCAAATACCTTTGCGATGCATCTATTACTCTCTGAGAATGTAGAGCACTGAAATGCACACGGTTGAAGATGTTTTCAAAATTGATGATGGAAAAAGCTCCATTCGAATTTCAAGATGCCATGCCTTTTAGAAATATTCCGTCAAACTAATATATATATATACAATGGAATACTTATTGTCAAGCCCCAAAAGGAAAAAATCAGGCCGGGCATGAAATGTTGGCATTCTATTATGATAATATGGATAGAGGTTTAAAATACCCCGGGGGCGGGTATTTTTGCCAGCGACCATAGGTCCCGCGAAAATACCAATATATATTCGCTCTGTGCTCTTCACGGTTCGAAAATGTTCATAGGAGACAATTTCTATCTCCATTACCTAATGAGAAAGGCAACCATTGATTGCGAGTCGACAGAATTGGCATCGAAAGGTATGCACCGATCCATTAATCAACTTTAGCATACGCGCTGTCCCCTTTAATTAAATGGAATGGTACTGAATGCGTCACCAGCCTAAAGTTGGAATTCAAGCATGGAGCCCAAATATAGATTACTATTGGGGGTCATGGCTTGAAAGGCTCTTGCGACTATGTCACGGGGCTTTCCCGCAATGTTGCGACCAATCAAACAAGAGGCTTCATACAAATGGCTGACAGTCAATATACTGGAAAGATCAAAGCGTCCATTCTTCGAAGTTCTGCGAATCTGTTCCGGGGGAATGGAAGGTGCACGGCCTTTTGACCACATATTCGGGGAACAATGGAATATTGGGGCTGTTAAAAAATATAATAAATAGTCAGGTGGGTCGAAGCCCTTGCGGTTTCGACACTTACCCGCATTCATATCCCATTTCCCCTTCAAAATCCACATCGAACCGATGGTAATTTAGCCCCCATCCCCCTTATGTAAGAAGAGTGTTTATTTATATGTCTAAAGTCAAAAAGCAATTTATCAACTGTCCCATCGTCAACAACTGTCACCCGAATAGAATCTTCCCCAAATTCGCTACAAGAACACTACAAGAGAATGCAAAAACGAAGAAACGAACTCCCCCCGCCCCTCGATTAAACCGCTCGCTTTGCATTGAGCAATACTCTTTGTAAAAAGCTCGTTGAAGACCTTGTCCCCAAAACGATCTAAGGCCCGCGACAGAGTCGAGTGATCCGGCAGCTTCTCGTCAAGATCGTAACCGATAAACCAGCGATAGGCCAAGTTTACATGCGCCTGCCGGATTAAATCCCGCACATGCGCTATCTCCTCAACCGCCTGAAGCAAAAACAAACGAATGATTACTTCCGGATCAATCGAGGGACGACCGTTGTCCTGACAATATTGCCCACGCACCGCTTCATGGACAAAACTCAAATCCACCACCTTATTCAAGCGCCGAATAGGGTGGTCTTCCGGGATAAATGTCTCCAACGGCGGCAGAAGCATCATCCTCATCTGTATCCGTTCTCTTTTTGTTTGCATGAACACATATAACTAATCCCCCATGTCAAAAACAACACTTTTTCAACAAGCCCGAAGTCTTGCGGTTCCGCCATTTTTAAACGCGCCATCAGCCGGCCGTGGCGGGCGCTCGTACCGATTTATTATTCTATTCCCACCATATCCTTCAGCTTGCGGATTTCGAGGTGGTTCAGATGCCGCCAGCGGCCCGGTTTCAGGTCGTCAACGCGAAGCCCCGCAAACTCCACTCGCCGCAGATCTATGACATGGTGGCCGACGCTTTTCATGAGTTGTTTGATCTCCCGTTTATGCCCCTCGGTCAGAGTCAGGCGAACTACCGAGCGTCGTACGATGCTATCCAATATTTCCACCTCCGCATGGCCGATATGCCCGTCATCCAGCTTAATTCCCTTGGAGACTTCCGCGGCATGGTCAGCCGTGAAAGCGCCGACCACCAATGCCTGATAGATTTTCTTGATCTCATACTTGGGATGAGCCAGCCGGTAAGCCAGTTCGCCGTCATTGGTTAATATCAAAGCCCCTTCGGTGTCGTAATCCAGTCTCCCTACCGGATAAACCCGCGCGCCAAGTGTTTTGACATAGTACTGAACCGTCTTCCTTTTAAATGGGTCGTGAAGCGTGGTCAGCACCATTTTCGGTTTATTCAGAAGAACATAGAATTTCTTGCGGGTCAAGCCGGCGACCGTCCCATCGACCTTGACAACATCATTCTCCTCGTCAACAATGGTGCCGAGGCGGTCAATCGTGACATCATTGACCGTGACTCTCTTTTCACTGATTAGTTGCTCCGCGCCCCGCCGGGAGGTTACCCCGCATAACGAAAGAAACTTATTTATCCGGATCAATTTCCGGACTCCTCCTTAAACGAGTATTAGGGGCTGTTTCTGTCGGAAACCCGGCAAGCCGGATGACCTCATGAATTCTCAATTACTTCCGCTTCTTCTTCCGCCATCTCTTCATCATTGACATCACCGAGGGGAACGTTATTTTCCTCTGCCTCAGTGTCAGAATCCGGGGCATCCTCAAGCTCCGCGGGCGGAATCATCTCGTCGGTATTCTCCGCGGCCAGCGGTTCATTTTCATCCCGGCTGTCCAGGGGAAGTGTCTGCTGGGCATCCGGCTCCCGCGAGGACAGCAATTCCTCAATCTCGGTCATCTTGGGCAGGTCTTCGATGGCGTTGAGATTGAAATATTTCAGGAATTCATCGGTCGTGCGATACAGAAGCGGCCGCCCGATTGTCTGCGCCCGGCCGGAAAGGGTGATCAGCTTGCGTTCCAGAAGCGTGTGCAGAACCGAATCGGAGGCCACCCCGCGAATCATCTCGATATCCAGTTTCGTCACCGGCTGGCGGTACGCGATTATGGCCAGGGTCTCCAGAGCCGAACGGGTCAGCCGCGCATTCCGCCTTCGGGTGTGAAGTTCCTCCACATACCCGGCATAATCCTCGATTATATAAAGCTGGTAACCGCCGGCCACTTTCCTTATCCGAAACGAGGAATCAGTCGCCAGATATTTCTCATTGAGGGCGGTCACGATCTCCTCGATATCGGCGGCGCTGATATCATCAACCACATCGATCACTCTTCGCGCCGATAATGGTTCCGGTGATGACAGAATCAGTGACTCAATAATCGGTAGTCTATTTCCATTCTGGTCCATATGCTTTTCTCACTATTGCAGAAAATGAAACTTCTTTATGAACTCTATTACCGGTTCGGGATTATGAAAATCATCGCCGCGATAAACTCTCAACTCCGAGAAGGGGAGCGACTGCCGCACCGTGATCCGCTTGATCTTGACCAGTTCCAGAATCGCCAGAAAAGTCAGGATTGCGGTCAGCTTGCGGGGAATATCCTCAAACAACTCTATAAAAGTGGCTGAATCTTTCCCGGCCAGAATCGCCATAATTATGGTGATGCGATCCTCAATGGTACCTGCTTCGGGATTTATCGTGTACTGGCTGTCTTGTCCGGCCCGATCCAGAACTTCCTTGAAAGCGGTCAGAAGGTCAAACAGGGTGGTGGTATCGGAGAGAATAATCTTCTCCCTGTCGCCGTTGCCGCCCCCCAGCCCGTCCGGAACAAAGACCCGCTCCTCAAGTATTCTCTTTTCGCGCAGGATTTCACCCGCCTCCTTGAATTTCTTGTATTCCAGAAGCGCTGCCACCAGATTTTCACGCGGGTCGCCCTCTTCCTCCTCCGATTCATCGCGAGGCAAAAGCAGCCGCGCCTTGATCCGGATAAGTGTCGCCGCCATCAGGATATATTCGCCGGCCAGTTCCAGATTTAAAATCTTCATCATCTCTATATACTGCATATACTGCTGGGTCACTCGGGCAATCGGAATATCATAAATATCGATTTCATCCTTGCGGATAAGATAGAGCAGAAGATCCAGCGGCCCCTGGAAAATTTCCAGGTTGACCGAATAGTTTTCTTTGGGCGTGCCGTTCATTGCCGATAATAATCCATTTTCATTGCGGCCCGGACTCTTTCCATTACTTCCGAGGCCCGTTTTCTCGCGCGAGTTGCTCCGTTTTTCAACACATCCCAGATATAATCTTTATTATTTTCAATAACAACTCTTTTTTCGCGAAGCGGGCGGAGGGACTCATTCAGATTGGCCGCCAGTTTCATTTTGCAGTCCACACAGCCCAGCTCGCCGCTTCGGCAGGGCGGGGCGATCAGCTTCTCGGGCTCCGGCGTGTAAACCTGATGCAGGCAATAAACCGGACAGATTTCCGGACGCCCGGGGTCGCCTCGGCGAAGTTTCTGCGGGTCGGTGAAATATTTCCTTATCCTCTCCGTCGTCTCTTTTTCGGTTGCCGCAATCGGTATATGATTGTCATACGATTTCGACATCTTCCGCCCATCCATGCCGGGGATAACCGGAATCTTCGTGAACAGCGCCTGCGGTTCGACAAACGTCTGCCCATAGAGAGTGTTGAATCTCTTAGCCAGATCGGCCGCCAGCCAGATATGCTTTTCCTGATCTTTCCCCACAGGCACCTTGTCGGCGTTATAAACACAAATATCGGCCGCCTGCAACACCGGATACCCCAGAAAACCGTAACTATCCAGCCCTTTTTCCTCTTTCTTCTCGGTGTAGGTCGGAAGACGGGTCAGGGTCGGGACCGTAACAATCATCGAGAAGAGAAGATGCAGTTCGGCATGCTCTTTCACATCGGATTGGACAAAAATGGCGCATCGCTCCGGATCTAGCCCCGCCGCCAGATAGTCGATTGCCAGTTGTTCCACCCGCTCTTTCATGATCCCGGTGTTTTCATAGTCGCCGGTCAGAGCGTGCCAGTCGACTATGCAGCAATACATGTTATATTCATCCTGAAGCCGCACCCAGTTCTTGAGCGCCGCCTCCAAATTCCCAATATGCAGTTCCCCGGAGGGCTGCATTCCGGATAGAATCGTTTCCCTTTTGTTCAAGATTACTCCATGAAAAGGTATTGTTTCCAGCGGTTGTCGGTGACCCCCACAAAGCGTTGGATATAGGTGATATGATTGGGGCGGGTCGGCTTGCGCAGAAGTTTCATCCCGGCCTGCATGAGCGGCCGGTTTCCTTTCATGTTGTTACAGCGGTCGCAGGCGCAGGCCAGATTTTCCCAGGTGTCGGCGCCTCCCATATTCTTGGGGATAATATGGTCGACCGTCATCGGCCCTTTGACCGCCCCGCAGTAGCAGCAGGTATGGCCGTCTCGGATAAGGACATTTTTGCGCGTCAGAAGGATTCTTTTGCGGGGGGCTTTGATATAGCGGTCGAGCCGCACTACCGAGGGCATCGGGAATGACCGGCTGATCGACCGGATTTTGACCCCGTCGTAGGTTTCGATCATTTCGGCTTTGCCCAGGAAAAGTAGAACGATCGCTCTTCGGGCCGAACAAACCGAAAGCGGTTCATAGTTTTGATTGAGCACCAATACGTTATGACTAAGCAGACTCATGTCGCCGTAAACCTCGCCGCGGGCCCTGCCCGCCTAAGCCAATAAGATTATACTTGACTTCCCGATTGTCAATAGATATTTGCTGGCCCTTTCAGGCCGCGTCCCGATTAGCGCCCTGTTCGTTGGTACCAGCCATGGGAGCCGCCGCAAATGGTGACAACAAGTGACACCCCATTACATCGGGCTTACCATATCAAATGAGAAGATGCTTTCCAAGTTTAGTAAAAATAACTTGACATAGGCGCTATGCCTAATGATATTGTTGATGAGCGCGGAAAGCATTTCGAAAAGCGATCAACCGGGGATATCAACTCGACGCAACCGAACTGATTAGGATCCTATGCCCGTCTGTGACAGTCCTCGGGTTGAATTTGGCATGTCAGCGCGCTAACTAGGTATCTCTTCAACTAGGCGTGAAATGGATACTGCTTACGCGGGTGCATTATGCAGAGTTTCGAAGCATTTTAGAGGCGTTATATGATATGGATCAATATGGACGATGTTAGCCCGTGCACAATTCAGATATTCCAAAGCGTCTGAAAGGAGGTGATATGAATGGTTTAGCTCAAAATGAGCTACAATCCAACAGGATTTAAGGAGCTTTGAATGAAATGAACGCCTATAACTGAGAAAGTTGGAGGTCCGCCAGAAATGAAGAAAACAGTTTTATGGAGTGTATCAAACCCTTATGGAGGATAATATGAAAGAACAGAAGGATTTTCTTCACGAGCATCGTAAGCATCTGCTTTCACCGAAACCCGAGTGGTTACAAGATAAGCTGAAGATATTTGGGATGAAACCGACAGAGTTGAAGCCGCTGAATCCGATTTGCAATGTTATCAAAGGGCCTGTTTACCTGGACCCAATCAGGAAATTTGATCCTCATGTCGGGGAGTTGGACAGATATATTCGTACAATATCACCCAAAAATATCGACGAACTTAAAGAACTGGCCGGTGTGCCAAACCGGGTTTTCGATAAAGAAAAACCCTGTTATCGCTTGCCCTGTGTTCAAATGCATCATCTTCCTACACGAAACATAGAGTCATTGAAGGAATTGGAGCCTGACGAAAGAATAGCGGTAAAGGATATGGCTCATAACCTGCTTTTTGGGTATGTAGACAAAAAGATAGTATCAAAGATCCCATATAAGGGTGTGATAGAGTATATGCTGGAGCGCGCCAAGCGACTAAACACATTTGTTGCTGATACTCTAATTGTCTGCCCGAACGAAGTCGTCATATTCAGGAACTTCGCCGCTGTATACATAACCAATATCATAGTATACGGTTCGGGGTGCATTAGGCTCGGCAACAATACAAAGCTGCATTCTTATCAGATCAAACACGTATAATAACAATATGAATTAAGGAGGTTAATCATGGCGATGTTCGAAGGCTCTGGAGTGGATGGAGTTAATGGGGCTCATGGTGCGAACGGCCTCGCACCGGATCCCGCGACCATAGCCAGTAACGGTGCTGCGGGCAGGGCTGCTGAATGCAGCACCTGGGGAGATGAGTCGCCGACAAATGGTGCTGCCGGCGGAAATGGAGGACAAGGCGCGCCGGGTTGGAACGGCCAAAATGGGGGTGAGGGTTCAGCTGGAACTAATGGTGCGTATGTAACCATAGATAGTACATTTCTAACTGGGACAATAACATTGAACTACAAGGGGGGAAACGGCGGCTACGGTGGCAATGGCGGCACAGGTGGTGCCGGACAGCAAGGTCAGCACGGTGGTGATGGCGGAGCTGGTGGCAGTGGCGAGGGCTGTGAACCGCATGCTGCTCAAGGGCGTGGAGGCGACGGCGGAAATGGCGGCAATGGAGGTAATGGTGGGGATGGTGGCCGTGGTGGGCGTGGCGGCAGCGGCGGTCATATAGTAATCCTCTATGATTCCGGTGCCATATTTCCGAATGTTGTTGCTGACCCGGCGGGCTCGGGCCTTTCTGGCGGTGCTGGCGGGACCGGCGGCCTTAGAGGTGAAAATGGGCCTCCCGGCGGGGGCGGAAATGGTGGTTCTGGAAACCCCGGGGGCGACCGGGGCGACCGGGGCGATTCCTATGGTATTGCTGGAGATCCTGGGAATCCCGGTCTGCCGGGATCACCAGCAACTGTGGATATATTTGAGCAAACGCCGTAATGGCTGACGAAAGATTCCGGAAATTTTTTGATCGACGGACTTCGGAATTGTATGGAGAAGATGGCTTGCCTGAAAACTGCCATCTTCTCCATAGGGCTTTAATTAATTCATTAATGAATGATTTTCAGGGAAAAGCCAAGCTCCGTCGGGCATCTATGTGTCTTGATGGTACACCGGTTGTATATTCTCTAAAATCTACGAGAAATGCGGATGTGGTGCCATTCCGCATGCTGGTTGAACCTGGCGGACTGGGAATTACCGTCTTGGAGCAGATAAACATATCACTCAGGGTCGTTGATGAACTCCTCCACAAGTTGGGATGGGAATTTGTCCTGCACGACCTCAACGCTGTTATTTCTCGTGTTTTCCCTTGGGACGCCGATACTACTCGGAAACTATGGGGCGGAATATGGCTGGGATGTGATTTATCGAAAGATGATGTCCAATTGCGTCTTTATTTGAATCTTCGCTATGACGAGGCACTTTGTCGGTGGCAACGTCTGGCCGATGTCTTAACCTGGTTTAGTGAAGGTGCTCTTGCGGCACAACTTAAAATGTCATTTGAGCAAATATCACTTTATGCGATACCAGTGGGATTGGGTCTAGTCATATCCGAACAGATTCATGCCATAAGACTATATGTCGGAGTGCAACATCCAAATCATGAATCCATGCTGAAAGCCGGTATTAATAAATTACATGGCTCCGAACGCGATGTTGGTTTTGTATGTAGGTCTTTTACCGATGCTTTCGGACCTTTCATTCAACAAAGCGTCACACTCGGTTACGACTTCATTTTAGACAAAGGGCGGCTGATGCAGCCAGAAATCAAAAGAACAAAAATTGACATATCTTGCCAGTTAATAAAAAGAGATAAACTCTATCTTCTTATTCCGCTGATCATCGATCTCGTGAGATACTGGAATCTGGATGACCAGAAACTGAATGGATTTCTTGAGGATATAACAGAGTGCTTCGGGGGTTTTGAAATCGAATTTATCAGCCTTGGATTCGTTGAGGGATTGGAGCATATCACTACTTATGTCAAACCGCATGGATTTAAGAATACATAACTTGAGGGATTCAATTTCTAAAGCGCAGACTTTCCTGCTTAGTTGCCAGAACCAGGAGGGCTTCTGGCGGGACTACTCGCTTCCCTCTGGGGCTAGCGAAGCCTGGACCACGGCTTGTGTTGGCTGGTCTCTAGCATCCGCTCCCAATCGACAGGACTTCACTATGGCATTGAATAAAGCCATGAACGCTCTGCATTCCATACGTGGCGCGAAAGGTTGGGGTTATAACCGAGAAACCGCAACCGACGCAGATTCTACCGCTTGGGCTTTTAGATTTCTTGCCAAAATGGGTGGTCATTTCGGAATGGACGCAGCCGCAACATTAAAGCATTACTTAAGCTCAAGCGGGGCGGCGCGAACATTTCTAGACATCAAACGATTTGGCTCTTGGGCTTTGGAACATGCAGATGTTACGCCTGTTGTAGGTATGGCACTAATTGCAGTAGAGGCTGACACCGCAATCGTAAACCGAGTAAGACAGGCATGTTTGGATATCTGGAAGGCGAATGGGCTCTGGCCGTCATTTTGGTGGACAATAGATTCTTACTCTACAGCACGGAATCTGGAATTTTTATCTGCGAGCGGCGGCATTCCGTCCAACATAGGTAATAGCACATGGGAGTCATTAATCAGTCTAAAAGAACCAGGTTCTCCCTTTGAAGCGGCTAACAATTTGATGGCGGCAATAAGCCTTGGCAAAATACAAACAGATTTTAGCGTACGTCAAGTTATGATATTACTTGAATGGCAGTTGCATGATAGTAGTTGGCCGTCGTCCCCTGTTTTGCTGGTGCCTGAACAAAAGGAGCGTACTATTGGCGACTATACCCCCTATGGCGATTGTATGCACCTGATGAGCACGTCAATGGCCGCCCATGCACTCAATTGCTATCTCCTCGGTGATCTTAAGCAACAGACTTTAGTTTTGTAGGCCAGGCGCGCCCGCCGCGGCGGGTGCTCCTGGTTTTTTGCGGGCGGCGCATGCCTAATCTTTCCCCACCTATTTTTTGACAATCAATCGCCATCCCAACAAAATCACTACAACTCCGATGGTGAATTGGCTCCTCCCCCTATTAATAGAAAGCACGGCTATTTATATGTCTAAAGTAAAAAAGCAAATTATCGCCATTCACACTGTCAAAAACTGTCACCGGCGTGGCACTTGCCCCAAAACCGCTACAAGATCACTACAAAAGAATACAAAAATGAAGAAACGAACTCCCCCCACCCCACCCGGCCATTCCAGTCTAACCTCTTGTCCCACAAACATAACTGCCCGCCGCGTACCCGGCGGGGCCTCAGCCTGTCCGAAAGCCTTTCTGCGCCCGCCGCACCAAATCCCCACCAGGCCAATCCCGCGTACATTTTAAAAAACGAAGAAACAAACCCAAATTTAGTCATCTCGCTGGTATATGGTTGGCTTACTTTATCGCCGGTTCGTTCTTGTCGACACAAGCGTAACAATCTGCGGTACAGTGCGTTACTCTGTCACTGCTCGCAACCGGCGCGAGGCGCGGGACCACCCTTATAGAGATTACAAATCAGATAAGTTATGTCCTGAATATTAGCCCGGCAGTTGCCGTCAATATCAGCGAGAAACCTGGCATCCGGCCGCAATCCGCCTTTGTAGAGGTAGTTGATCAGAAAAGTGATATCGGAAATGTTGATTCTGCAGTCGCCATTAACATCCCCCTGAACCCATTGCGGATAGGCGGTGGTAAATCCAATCCCCCAGACTGAGAGGCCCGGCCCAATTTCGCGCGCGCCGGTGTACCATATCGGCATGGTCCATCTGCCGTTAATGCGCTCGAACCGAAATGTCGAACGGTAGGTCTCGTTATCCCAGGCGCCCGGTGGGCCGTTGGGAAGAATTTCCCCTACCATGTTCCACACTTCCCCCGACTGGCTGACATACAGAAATTGACCGAACTTCTCGGCACTCGTCGAGCCTATGCCGTTGATTGTCGCCAGAAGGTACAGCGCGCTATCCATCGGCGAACGGACAACTTTGATATGCCAGATCTGAAGCGTCGTATCGGGCGGCGCAATAAGGCAGGTATCCACTGCCGTCCAGGTGGTGTCCAGTCTGGGCGCGGTCAGCTCGATTATCTGAGACCCCTGATTGAGGCCGGGAATGTCGACGAACCACATCCGCCAGCGGTTCGGGGCATCGCGGCAAACCGAAGGCGAGACCAGACCCCAGGCCTTCCAGGGTTCCGGACTCCCGCTGACCACAAGGTTGAAAGCCTGCGTCTCGTCCCAGCTTATACCATCGGTCGAGAAAATCGCTTTGACATAGATTCTGTGAGTATACTTGCTCGAGGTTCTAAACAGTACATACAGGCGTCCCTCTTCGGGGACATAGGCAAACTCCGGATCCGAACAATGCCCGTTTTCAAGATAGTGATAATGATTATATATCGGATCGTTTACCCAAACCGTGTCGGAATTCTCGCTGCTGTCGGTGGGATCATCCCCGATCGCATAGGGGCGAATCCAGCCGCTCTCTTTGACATTGCTCACCCGGATAGTGGGGTCTTCATATACTGCCTGGCTGTAAACATAAGGGGTGAACACCATCCAGTATTTCCAGCGGGGAGTATCAACCGAGGCGACCAGCGTGTCCGGATAACCGTCACGATTGACACCGATAACTGTCGCACCGCCGCTCGGGCCAAAACCGTCAGGCCAGTACTCAATATCGGGATGCGCCGCCTGATTGGCGACCGTATCACCGCCGTAATAGAGCCCGATATCCATCGGAGCCGGTGCATTAGCCGCCCAGGGAGCGAGAGAATCCACGGTAAAACAGATACCACTTCCCTGCGGGAATGCCGTTGAGGTTCCCAGGCAGATTATCGCCGCCAGAGATAGGGCGGCGGGCACAATGTGAGCCGGCAGTTTATTCATCTTCAATCTTAAAATGGCAAAGAGTTTCGAAAGCCCGGATTTCCGGCTTTCACATTATAAGATATCCACTTTATCCTGTTTCGTCAAGTAGATATTTTTCTTGAGAGAGCGCTTTGAAATTGATACGAAATTCCTATCTTAGCCTTATGAAAGCGGCGTTCAGGTTCTTTCTCGGCTTCCTTCTCCTATTCGGCGCTCTTACATATGCCGTTGATACCACCACCGTCATTCAGCGGGAGAATTTCGTCTATCATTTTCAGAACCCGCTCTTTGTCCAGATTGCCGATTCCGCTTTCTCCAATGCCCGTAACCGCCTGATAAATATCCTGGGCGATTCGCTCGATTACCGCCCGGCCGTATATATTCCCGAAAGCCCGGAGGATTTCAAAGCTGTCGTCGGCGCCGCTTTTCCCGATTGGGGCGCCGCCGCCGCCCTGCCGTACCGCCGCCTTATCGCCATTAAATCTCCGGCTCATTTTCGAGTCGGACGGTCGCTGCGGGAACTCCTCCAGCACGAATATGCTCACCTGGCTCTGGAAAATCGCTTGCGTCATGTCCCGCCGCCGCGCTGGGTTGATGAGGGATTGGCGATGTTTGTCTCCGCCGAGTGGGGCTGGCCCGAAAATATCTCCATAACCCGCGCCGTGATTTTCGGCTCCCTGGTGCCGCTGGACGAAATTGAGCAGTTGAACCGCTTCTCGGAGGGGAAAGCGGCCACCGCTTATGCCGAATCATATCTGGCCGTGAAATATCTTCTGGACAGTTACGGCCCGGAGACGTTTAATATCTTTCTGGATAGTTTAAAAGAGCGGAAAACGGTCGATCAGGCCCTGATGACCGCGACCGGCTCCGGTTATCGCGACTTTGAAAAAGAATTTGACAAATATCTCAAAGAAAGGTACAACCTGATGACTTTCTTTGCCGACACCATCTATCTCTGGATTTTTCTGGCCCTGGTCGTGCTGGTCGGCTTCATCCTTTATTTCCTGAGACGCAAGCGGTATTTCCGAAAATGGGAGGATGAGGAACGGTTTGAATCGCGCGATTTCGACTATGGGGATTCCGGCCATCCGGAAAAGGAAGATGATGAAGATAAGCCATGGGCTTGAATATGCCGCGGTCTGGGTTCTGACCCGGACGGTGCAGATTCTTCCCGGACGACTGGCCGACTGGATGGCGATTGCGCTGGGAAAAATCGCCTATCTGGCGTTTGTCTCCCGCCGCCGCATCGCCCGCAATAATCTTCGCCTCGCCTTTAAGGATGAAATGGATGAAACCCGCGTCCGCATCGTTACTAAGGAGGTTTTCATCAATGTCGCCCGCACGTCGGTGGAATTCGCTCGCCAGCCGGTCCTCGATAAAGAAAAAATTCTTTCCATGATTACTCATGAGGGAAAAGAACATATCGACCGGGTGCTGGGGGAGGGAAAGGGGGCGATGCTAATCAGCGGGCATTTCGGCAACTGGGAGCTTCTGGGAGGATGGGCGGCCGCCTGCGGATATCCGCTTGACTTCCTCGTCGGCCAGCAACATAACCAGAATGTCGATGAACTCCTGATTTCGTTTCGAAAATCACTGGGGGTGGGCATTATCCCGATTGGGGTCGCCAGCCGTCATGTCATAAAATCGCTTCGGGCCAACCGGATGGTGGCGGTGGTGTCGGATCAACATGCCGCCTCGGGCGGAGTCGTGGTTCCATTTTTCGGAAGACCGGCATCCACGCCAAAAGGTCCCGCCGCCTTTGCGGTTAAAATCGGCTGCCCGATTATCGCCGGAGGTTTGGTCCGCAAGGGTTACAACCGGCATCATGTCATTGTCCTTCCCCCTATCTATCCTCCCGGAACCGGCGACACCGAAACAGATATTCGGGAAATGACCCTGGCCTACACCGCCTGCATTGAATCGCTCATTCGACGCCACCCGGAGCAATGGATGTGGACGCACCGGCGATGGAAATTGGATTGATCTGCATCTCCAGATCAGAATGTCGTGAAATGACCTTATGAATGAAATCGTCATCAGAGTTCCCAATCATCTCGGCGATTGCCTCATGGCCTACCCGGCCATATCCGCGATGGCTTCTGCGGCAGGAGATACTCGTATAACGCTTCTGTTACCCCAATGGGCGGAGCCCATTTATGCCCGCATGAAAAATATCTCCTTACTCCCGCTCGATTCGGGTAAACTGCACGGTCCGGGTGCGATTATTTTTCAGTCACGCATCCTGCGGAAAATGAAATTCGATTCCGGCATCATTCTTACCCCATCGTTCTCTTCCGCGCTGATTCTGTTGTTGGCCGGGGTGAGGAAACGGTATGGCTATCGTGGAGAGGGGAGAGGCATGTTGCTCAATCACCCCGTTCCCAAGCCGGATGGCATTATGCATCGCGCACGGTCATACATGCGCCTGATAGAGCATTTCACGCAAAATCCTCTGCCCGATTCCATCCCGCAAATGGAGATTTCACCGTCGGCGCATTCTGCGGCGATTACTTTGCTCCGAGAGAATGGAATAGACGAATCCGGGCAATTTGTGGCCATCGCGCCGCAGGCGGTGGCGGAATCGCGACGATGGGGATCGGATAACTATGCCGCTCTGGCTCAAACTATCCTGTCTTCATCCGGGGGCCGCCTTATCCTGGTCGGAACCGATTCGGAACGGGCGGCCGGTGCGCAAATCGCCGGTGATGATAAACGAATAGTCAATCTCTGTGGCCGGACTGATATCGGTTCCGCCGCGGCGCTTCTGAAAAAGGCTTGTCTCTTTATCGGCAACGATTCCGGGCTGGCGCACTTGGCGGCGGCGATCGGAATACCGCTGGTCATTCTCTCCGGTGCCGACAACCCGGCCGAAACCTCGCCTCTATCGGAGAAAAAAACCGTCATTATCAAAGATAATCTCGACTGTATCTCGTGCGTGAAAAATGTCTGCCCCCGGCCTGGCGACGATTTCATGCGCTGTATGCGCGACATTTCTGTCGATCAGGTCTTCGATGCCGCTCAAAAATTCCTGACTGCCGAACAACCATGAAAGTCGGTATTATCGGTACTATAAACCGCGATTCGATCCGTCTGGCTGACGGCACCATAAAGGAAGGTTGGGGCGGAATTCTATACAATATCGTTGCTCTTTCCGATTTAATCGGTGATAAAGCCGAAATCTATCCGGTTTGCAATATCGGCCGAAACCATTATGCTTCGATCTTACAGATTCTGGGTCAACTGGAGGGAGTGCATACTGACTATATCCGGAAAATTCTGGAGAAAAACAACCATTGCCATCTGACCTATCTTCCCGATGGTGAGAAAACCGAAATTCTCACCGGCGGAGTCAGAAGATTGACTTACACTGATCTCCATCCTCTGCTTGATTGTGATTTTGTTCTGGTCAATTACATCTCCGGCCGGGACCTCTATCTGTCATCGCTGCAGAAGCTGCGCCGCTGTTTCAAGGGGAAAATATATATTGACCTTCATTCCCTGACATTGGGAAAACGGAAAGACGGCTCCCGGTTCCTGCGAAAACCGCCGGGGTGGGAAAAAGTCGTACAGGTGGCGGACTTCTTCCAGATGAATAGACTGGAATTGTCAATATTGGCCGGGATAGATGTGGGAACGATATCGGATAGGAATAGTCTCCTATCGGCCTTTGAGACCCTGATGACCGGGCTCGGTCGAAACGCCGATTATCTTTCGGGGAGAGCTTATATTATCACTGCCGGCAAACAGGGATGTTACGTCGTTCGAGCAAAGAGAGCAACTCTATCCATGGAGCAAGTTGTCGCGGAACGGAGGGCTGGCCAGGGCGATACCACCGGCTGCGGCGACTGTTTCAGCGCCGGTTTCATTGCCGGGCTATTGCAGAACATGGACTTACGTTCCTGTGCAAAACTGGCCAACCGGGCCGCCCTGAATCGACTGATGGAGCGGCCGATTTACAGACTTCTATCTCTTGGCTGACAGTTGGTTAGGCGGTCGATGACCAATTTACTTTGCGACCGGTCGAAAAAAAGTGTTGACAAGAAGTGGTTTTGTCGATTAATTATATGCAGATAATCAGCCGGAGTGAGATTATAGAGTCTTAATCTATTAGTACTGCTCGATTTTTAATTGACGATCTCAGAGATCATTTGCATGAGGGGGATGGCGCCGGCTGTTTAAGGTTTTAAGGTCAGGATTCAAGAGCACACTCAACCAGAGTTGATTGACCTTAGCCTTTTGTGATTTAGATTCGCTTATCATAAAAAAACCTAATCCGGAAGAACCGGAGAGGAGAGATATCTCCGCAAACAGCCTTGAAATTGAATGGCGTTAAAGCGCTTCGGACGCATTTAGAATTTTATGAGTGAATGTCTTTACTGTCCAATCCATGATTTTGCAGCTTTGACTTCCATCAACTATTTCATAAAATCTCTCGTGGGGGGAATTTTCTTGCCCCACTCAAACGAGAAAATCACCATTAACCAAAATCCTATAACGGAGGTAACACTATGTTGAGAAAGCTACTTTTGTGGTCTTTTGTGCCTCTCATTCTTCTGGCTGTGGGGATTACAGCCGGATTGACTGAGAAACAGAAAGCCACGCTGCTTCCGGAGGGGCTGCAAAGCCCGCCTTTGCAGGGAATAATGGCCGCCTGCGCCCTGCAGAAGCATAACGGAACGCCGTCGTATTACTTTGGCGGATATGTCAACGGGGTGGCGACAGTGACCTATTTCAATCCGATCACCTGCGGATCGCTGCCCACTTATCCCTTTGAAATCCAATCGCTGTCGTTTACACTCTATGACTACGGTGGTTGCCAATGGCCGGTCACTGTTGACATTGTCGTTTACGATATGGCCAACCCACAGGATAGCTGCGCAGGGCCTGGCGCTGAAAAGTGCCGCTTCACAATCACCTGCGACAAGACCACCTGGAATTATCCAAATGCGGGGACGGCTGTTTTCCCCACCGTATGCTGTGTCAATGGCCCCTTCTATATTGGCGTCCAGTATAATGACCCCGGACCGGCGGCACCTCCATCACTCCTTTATGACGGCAACCCCACTCCGGTAGTATGTGATAACTGGATGTATTGGACTGATGGGATCTGGTATGAATGGTACAATCGCTTTACCCCTCCTGTGCCCGGCTATCCAATGTTTACGGTGCAGGGTGAAACCAATTCGCTCAACTGCCAGCATGGACCCGATACCTGTGATTACTATAAGGCTTCTTTTATCGATTATGCTCCATTTGGGATGCCTGATTTTGACCAGAAACAGGATGGGTGGTTTGTCGGTATGCCTCCGGGACAGCAGTGGACACACTGCGGGCCGGTGGCGCTGGCCAATTGCCTCTGGTGGTTTGATTCCAAATTCGAACCTAATCCGGTTCCGCCTCCGGCAATTAATGATCACTACCCGTTGGTGCAGAATTATACCGGAAATCCGGTCGATGATCATGACCAGACTAATGTCATTCCCTTCGTCACCGGTCTGGGCGTTACTTGTCTGACTAATACTACTGCTCCCGGCACATTTATCTTCGATCTGGCAAACGGCGCCCAGCAGTGGATCAATAATGCCGGCCTGACCAATTCGTATACCGTTCGCCTGCGGCCGCTTGATCCCACTTTCCCGTTTGATTCTATCAGGGCAGAGGTCTTGAGAAGTCAAGATGTCATCCTTCTCCTCGGTTTCTGGCAGGAGGTTGCCCCGGGATATTGCGAGAGAATCGGCGGTCATTATGTGACCGTCGCCGGTACTTGCCGGGATCCGCTGACTACGGCACTGTGCATCTCCGACCCCTTTTATGATCGCAACGAAGGCGAACCGCCGGCCGGTTCGGCACATCCTTCTAATGTGCACAATGACGCCCAGTTTATTTCCGGGCCTCACGGCACAATTTATCACGACAAATATTATGTCATCCCGAGCCAGTGCCAGCCGTCGGGACCGATTCCATTCCTTATGGAATTGGCCGGCTATCCGATTAATCCTGCGGAAGCGATGTCTTTCTACGGATTAAATAAATATGATCTTCAAATGCCGAATGTTCCGCCCACCGGCGCTCCTATCCATACGATATTGGAGTATGCCCTTATTATCTGCCCGGTTGTGGACACGGATCATGATGGTATTCCCGATCCTAATGACAATTGCCCGACGATTTATAACCCGGGTCAAGAGGATGTCGATCAGGACGGTAAGGGTGATGTTTGCGATAACTGCCCCAATAATTACAATCCGGGCCAGGAAGATGTTGATGCCGACGGAGTTGGCGATGTTTGCGACAACTGCCCCAATATCTATAATCCGGGTCAGGAGGATGTCGACGCCGATGGAATCGGCGATATTTGCGACAATTGCATCAATAAGTACAATCCTGGCCAGGCGGATGCCGACGCCGATGGACTCGGCGATGTCTGCGACAATTGCCCGCAGGTTGCCAATCCCGGACAGGTGGATGTCGATCGCGACGGCCGGGGCGATGTTTGCGACAACTGCCCCAATATCTATAATCCGGGACAGGAGGATGCCGACCAGGACAATCTAGGCAATGTCTGCGATCCCGATTATCCCGTCTACTACAAGCCCGGTTATCCCGATTATGTCCCGTTTGGCATGCCGGATATTGACCAAAAGCAGATGCCATGGTTCAATGGCCTGCAGTGGACGCATTGCGGACCGGTGGCCGTGGCCAACTGCTTGTTCTGGTTTGATTCCAAGTATCAGTATCTCATCAATCCGGCCTCGCCGCCGCCGCCGGCCATCAGCGATGATTTCCGCCTGATAACCGCCGGGGCGCTTATGGTGGACGACCATGATGCTGTGAATGTTCCGCCTGTCGTTAATAATCTGGCGGCATTGATGGGCACGGGGTCGTTAGGTACAGATATCAATGCGATGCATGCCGGCATAAACAGCTATCTGGCCTCGCTGGGTCTGGATGACACCCTGATCGCTTCAAAGTATGCGAAGCCAACCTGGGAGTTCATTAGAAGTGAGGTTAAGAGAAGCCAGGATGTTATCATGCTGCTCGGGTTCTGGCAGCCGGATCCTGGCGTTCCGGGCGGCTGGTCTCGAGTCGGCGGTCATTATGTTACTGTAGCCGGTGTCGATACCAGTCTGCTAAACCCGCCGTCGGTCTATATCTCCGATCCGTTCTTTGACCTGCTTGAAGGTGATCCGCCGATGCCAATGCATCCGGCCCAGGTGCATAATGATCTGGCCCTGGTCAGCGGGCCACATGGAACTTATTATCATGATGGTTATCAGCTGACTCTCCAGTCACCAAGCCCCGGCGGAGTTATCGGGCTACCCGCGTATCCGATCGCCTCCAATCAGACTTATCCGGCGCAATTCTCGCGTCTCAATTGCCCGACGGAATTCCAGAGTCTCTCAAGGACGTGGCTCGGCGGCCCGATTTTCACCGAAGTGGAGTACATTATAACCGTTTGCCCGTTCGTCTGCGACTGCAAGCCGGGCGATGCCAACGGCAGTGGTATTATCAACATTCAGGATATTACCCACATTATCAACTTCCTCTATAAGGGCGGCCCGGCACCAACGCCTTATAGAATCTGCTCCGGTGATCCCAACGGCAGCTGCATTGTCAATATTCAGGACATAACCTATCTGATTAACTTCCTGTATAAAGGTGGCCCCAATCCAGTCACCTGCAATCAGTGGGTTATCAATTGCGGTCTGCCGCTCAGAGAGCCAAGATAGAGCAAGTACCGCGATACTTGCCGGTAAAAGGGTCCGTCTTCATGGCGGACCCTTTATTATTATCCCGTTATCAGCCGAGTTCCTATTTTACAGGTAAGGGAAGGGGAAATTATTACGGGGATGAGATAGGCTTTGAATTCTTATTTGATCAGGAGGCCTCGATAACAATGCCTTCGATGATGTTGGCAACTTCCTCGCAATGGTCGGCGGCCTTTTCCAGACGATCGAAAATCCCTTTCCATTTGAGGACAATCACGGTCTCTTTCTCTTCTTTAAAGAGCCGCGCCAGCGATGCGCGAAGAACTTGGTCGCCGGCATTTTCAGCCTCATAAATAGCCCGGCAGGACTTTTCAATAATCTTTGCCCCCCGCTTCAGGTCGCGCAGATTAATGATGGCGCTGTCAATCTCGGTTGTGGCTTTGAGCAGTATATCGGAAAACTGTACAAATTCCGGCCTCACTGAGGTTAATTTGTAGAGTATCATGCGCGATACGGCTGAATCTATCGCGTCAATAATATCGTCCAAGCGTTTCATCAGTCGGTGAATGTCGCTTCTGTCGATAGGCGTAATAAAAGTGCGGTGGAGAGCGTCGATGCATTTACGAGTGATATCGTCGGCCTGATGTTCGATATCATTAATGCGTTTAACGCGTGAATCCAACTCCTGTGGATTCAGCGCGATCGCGTTCAATTCAAGGCATACTTCAATTGACAATTTACTGTGCTGTTCAAAAAAATCGAAGAAACTGGTTTCCCTGGGTAGCAATTTTCTCAGCATAATCACTCCAGACGGTTAATTCCATAATTCCATTATCCTCGGAACTCAAAATGCCATTGAGGCAATAAGAACAACTCTAATACTATCCCGCGGCATTGTCAAGAGCAATCCGGGCGGCAAAATTTAATCACTTCCCGGCCCGCAACACACAATATTTACCGCAATACTATCTCTCCAAAATTGCCTTTCTGATTTTCTCGCCCAGAGCAACGCAGTGGCCGAGCACCTCCTCGGTTGGAACATATTGCGCGCTGACACCGTCATCAATAATGGCAAACTTCATCCCTTCCATTGCTTCTTTGAGAAGCTTCACACTCATGTCGCTCCAGCCATATGAGCCGAAAGCGGCGCCGATTTTGTTGGCAGGACGGAGGCCGCTCATATAGGCGATCATCGCCGCCATTCGGGGAAGCAGACCGCTGTTCAGAAGCGATGACCCCAGCAGCACGGCGCGGGCATCAAGAACATCAGTCATTATGTCGCTGGCATTATTAAAACGAAGGTCAAAGACCTTTACCGAGATACCATCACCGGCAAGCCCCCGCGCCACCGCGGCCGCCATCCTGGCCGTGCTTTCCCACATGGTATCGTAAATAATCACGGCTTTCGGTTTGGTTTCGCCCGAGGCCCAGGAATTGTATGCCTTCATTATCTCGGCCATATCATGGCGCCAGATTACGCCGTGATCGCCGGCCAGCATTTCCAACTGAAGGCTTTGCTTGTTCAATTTCTCCAGAAATTTTCTTACCGCCGGTGACATCGGCAGGAAAATATTGGCATAATACTTGGCCGCTTGATGGTACAATTCTCCTTGTTCCACCTGATCGTCAAACCTCTCGCTGGTGGCCCAGTGCTGGCCGAATATATCATTGCAGACCAGAATCTTATCTTCCTTGATATATGAAACCATGCTGTCGGGCCAGTGAATCATGGCCGACCCGAAAAACTGAATGGTCTTGCCGCCGATATCCAGAACATCCCCCTCCTTAACTATCTCGAATGGCCAGTCTTCGCGATGAAAATGGGCGATCAGAGCATCCCTGCAGGCTTTAGTGCAGATAAGCTTTTCCGGTTTCACTAGATTGATTATTTCCGGAAGAGCGCCGGTGTGATCCATCTCGGCATGGTTGACCACAATATAATCTATCTTATCCGGGCTGATCAGTTCTTTGATATTATCAACCAATTGTGAAGTAAATTCCGCCTTAACCGTATCGAATAAAACGGTTTTCCCGGCCTTCAGAAGGTAAGCGTTATAAGTCGTACCTTTTTCGGTGACATAACCATGAAAATCACGAAGATTCCAGTCGACCACGCCGACCCAGTAAAAATCTTTCTTTATTTCCATCGGGCGCATATGCACTCCTTTCGCGGCAAAATGAAAATCCTATGGCAAAGAAACTAAGGCGGGACAGAAATATTACTGCCCCGCTCCGACACTGCCTTAAGCCTTCTGGGCCAATTTTACGAACGGCTCGATATTGGCCAGAGTCCTCTCCACCGCCTCGTTCCAGAATCCCTCTCTGGTCAGATCGACTCCGAGATGTTTACGGGCAATATTCTCGCTGGTCATCCTGCCGCTGTCGGCCAGAAGAGCGCGGTACTTGCTCGCGAACGAGGGTCCCTCGAGGCAGGCACGGTTGTAGATGCCGTTGGCAAAAAGATAACCAAAGGTGTAAGGGAAATTATAAAATGGGCGGTCGGTCAAATAGAAATGTAGTTTCGATGCCCAGAAAAGCTTGTGATATCCCTCTTCGGAATCCAATGTCCCTGCGAACGCTCTTTTCTGAGCTTCCAGCATCATTTCGTCAAGACGTTCCCGCGCCACCAGGCCTTTTTTCCGTTCCTCATAGTAGGCGCAATCGAAAAGATAACGGGCGTAGAGATTGCAGAAAAGAATATGAGCGTTCTGGAGTTTCTGATCCAGAAGCATCAGACGTTCATCTTCATCCACGCTCTTATTGAGCGCGGCATCGGTAACCAGAAGCTCGTTGAAAGTTGAGGCCGTCTCGGACAAGGCCATTGGTGAAAACACGCCGAATATGGGGAATTCTCTTAAGACACTGGAGTGGTAGCCGTGACCCAGTTCATGCGCGAGAGTCCCCAGATGGTCAAAAGTGCTTCCCCAGGTCATGAAGATACGGCTCTCCTTGGCCACCATCATGGAAGAATGATAACCGCCGCCGGCTTTGCCCGCACGATCCTCTGCTTCTATCCACCTTTTTTCGATGGCCATTTTCGAGAAATCGGCCATTTCCGGGCTGAAGGTTCTCAGGTTTTCGATTATAAACTCACCGGCCTGTTCGAAACTATAGGTACGGTTTGCGCGCCCTACCGGCGCTGTCTGGTCATACCAGCAGAATTTGTCGATACCGAGAAGCTTCTTTTTGGCATCGATATATTTAGTAAGCTTGGGTGCGCCATTTTCCACTGCCCGCCACATTGCCTCCAGTGTTTTCTGCTTCATTTTGTTGTTCAAGAGTGGTTCCACGAGCGCCGATTTCCAACCCCGTCTTCCATAGATGGAGAGTCTGAATCCGGCCTGAAAATTGAGTGCCATCGCGGCGAGATTGGCCCGTGATTCCCAGGCTTCTTCGATTTTCTGGTGCGCCTGCCGACGCGTATCGCGGTCGGGAGAACTTCCCCGCAGGGCCAATTGACCCAAAGACAGCAATTTGGTCTCTCCGGCCTCGACATAGTTGACCCGCAGATCACCGTACATTTTGTCATAAAGCCGATTCCAGGCATGGTACCCATTAACCGCCAACTCCGAGGCAAAAGCCTCAAATTCCGGCTCCATTTTCATCTTGGCTATTTCCCGCATCCGGTTCAGGAAAAATGCCGCATAAGTCAGTCTTTTGTCCGAGAGCAATTTCTCCCATTTCTTATCGTTCTGCTTCTTGGCAAAAGCTTCCAGCATCACCATCAGTCTTTCAAACTGGGAATCGAGCAAATCAGCCTCACCTACAATCTGATGAGCTTTGTTGTCATTGACATTCTGGCTTACCAGGCAGTTGGCAAAAGATGAAATCTGGGAGATATGGGCCAGAAGCTCCTGAAGTCTGATTATGAATTTGACCCATTTCTCATAATCATCTTTATCCAGCTTTTGAGGTAATTTGGGGAATTTCGCCATAAGCTCTTTCAGGTCTCTCTTTGTTTTTTCCCGAAACGCAGCGAACTCTTTTGATTCACTTCCCCCCGGAAATATCGAATCCAGATCCCAGGTTGGTGCCTTTTTGGCTGTCTCTTGCTGGCTCATATTTTCAACTCCTGCTTATACTTGTACAAATCAGTGACATTTACCATTTCTTCGCCGGGGAAGCATTTTACCCGGTCTTTTCCGGAGCCTATTATACGATGATGGCGGGCGAATTCCAACGGAAATCACGGCATTGGCGATTTATGATAATTCCCAAATACGGGGTTGCGGATTTCGGCCAAAAGCATAAATTAGGGGCAATCCGGCCGTATAGAATGTCTGGATTAGGTTTGAGAAACATATAAGGAGCATACAATGGACATTTTTGAATTTGCAATGAAGATGGAAAAGGATGGGCAGGCCTATTATGAGAAAATGGCCGCGCAGGCAGGAAACGCCGCCCTGAAAGGCGTTCTTCTGGACCTCGCCGCCGATGAGGTAAAGCATTATAATTTGTTTAAGAGCTTTAAAGAGGGGGATTTCTCAGTTGCTTCCAAAATGAAATCCTCCGGCACCAAAGTCATGACCAACGCCAAGAATGTTTTTCAGAAATTGGCCGCCCAAAAAGGCGAATTGAGTTTTCCTGAGGATATCCTGGCCGCCTGGCGCAAAGCACAGGAGATTGAGAAGAAATCGGAAGATTTCTATCGCGAGAAAGCGGCCGACCCCAAAAATGCGAAAATCAAAGACACCATCATTCTGATTGCCAATGAGGAGCACAAGCACTGGGGATTGATCGAAAACGTTCTGCAATTTCTTGATCGCCCCAAACAGTGGCTTGAGAATGCCGAATGGAATCATCTGGATCAATATTAATTGCTGAATATTAAGATAATGGATAAAGGAGTAGACAATGGGAAATTTTAGAGTCCCCATCCCCACCAATGAACCGGTCTGGTCCTATGCCCCCGGCTCCCCTGAAAAAGAGCTGCTGGTAAAGGCTATTGCCGAACTCAAAAAAACGAAGATAGATATCCCGATGGTTATCGGAGGGAAAGAAATCAGGGTTGGAAATCCGATCAAGATTACTTCACCTCATAACCATGCCCTCGAATTGGGGCAGTACTATCAGGGCGGGAAAAACGAGATTCAGATGGCGGTCGATGCCGCCATGAAAGCGAAAAAAGAATGGGCCGAATATCCCTGGGAAGAGCGCGCCGCGATATTCCTCAAAGCGGCCGATCTCATTGCCGGGCCGTATCGGTACCAAATGAATGCTGCCGCCATGCTGGCGCACAGCAAGAACGTCTATCAGGCCGAAATCGATGCCGTTTGCGAACTGGTCGATTTTTTCCGCTATAACGTGTACTATGCGCAGGTCATTTATGATGTTCAGCCGGATAATGCCCGAGGCATCTGGGATAGGATGGATTACCGCCCGCTGGAGGGATTCATCTTTGCCGTGACCCCGTTCAATTTCATCTCGATCGGTGGCAACCTTCCGACCGCGCCGGCGATCATGGGGAACACCGTCCTCTGGAAACCTGCTTCATCGGTGGTTTATACCGCTCATTTAATCATGAATATTCTTAAACAGGCCGGGTTGCCCGATGGCGTCATCAATCTGGTCACCGCCCGCGGCGCCGATATCGGGGATATCGTCCTCAAGAACGAACATCTGGCCGGAATTCATTTTACCGGAAGCACCCCCGTGTTTCAGGGGATGTGGCGGATAGTCGGCGAGAATATTGCCAAGTACAAGACCTATCCGCGAATAGTCGGCGAGACCGGCGGGAAAGATTTCATTTTCGCCCACAATTCCGCCGATATCGATGAACTGGCCACCGCTATTACCCGAGGGGCCTTCGAATATCAGGGGCAGAAATGCTCGGCCGCGTCGCGTGCCTATATTCCCAAATCCCTCTGGCCGAGACTGAAAGAAAGACTCCTCAGCGATCTGGAGCAGGTCAAAATGGGTGATGTCGAGGATTTCAGCAACTTTGTCAACGCCATTATCGATAAGGGCGCCTATGATACCATTGTCGAGTATATCGACTATGCCAAGAAATCAAATGAGGCCGAGATTATTTGGGGCGGCAAATACGACGGCACAAAAGGCTACTTTATCGAGCCGACCGTAGTAATCACCACCAACCCGCATTTCCGCCTGATGGAGGAGGAAATTTTCGGCCCGGTGATGACGATGTTTATATATGACGACATCGATTTTGCCAAAACACTTGAGATCTGCGACCAGACCTCGCCCTATGCTCTTACCGGGGCGGTTTTTGCCAAAGACAGGAATGCCGTCATTCAGGTCTCGAGAGCGCTTCGTAACGCCGCGGGGAATTTCTACATCAACGACAAGCCGACCGGCGCGGTGGTGGGGCAGCAGCCATTCGGCGGCAGCCGCGCCTCGGGCACCAATGATAAAGCCGGGTCGCTTCTGAATATTATCCGCTGGACTTCGCCACGGGCGATTAAAGAGAACTTCATCCCCCCGAAGAATTTCAAATACCCGTTCATGGGCTGATTGGAAATTGGATTTTCATCGGGAAGGGCAGGCACCGTGCCTGCCCTTATTTAATTTTGCTTCAGATAACCGGGGCGTATTTCAATACGCCCCTACAAATTCACCGGGTTTTCCTGATCGTATTCCCAGCTCAGAGGATTTTCAATTATATATTTTCGGATATTGTAAAGATCTTCGTCGTTGCGAATGACATGATCATAGTAGTTTCTTTGCCAGACAGTCTGCCCCGGTGTCTCCCTTAAGGCATTGATTTTGGATGTTGTTGCGGCCTTAAAACCTCTTATTATCGCACCAATTGTATGTGATGGCGATTTCCATTTCGTAGGGGCGTATTGACATACGCCCTTCTGTTCGACAATGGCAATTATGCCATGAATATGATTGGGCATTATAACCATCTGATCCAATTCTATATTTGGTCTCAGGATGCGGGTTTGCTTCCATTCGTGTTCGACCAATTGACCATAATCATTCATCAACATTCGGGCTTCATTGATTTGGCCGAATAGTTCGATTCTTTTATATGTCACAAGCGTGACAAAATACATGCCTTCTCGCGAATAATCATAATCCTTTAACCGCAATGACCGGCGCTGATGAGTATTAGCTTCCTCTTTCATCCGATATAATTAATAGAATATCATTAAGCCCTACAATTGATTCTGCCGCAATTTGGATGAAGTGTATTCTTCCGTTCTATACCGGGTCACAACTGCGCACACAGCTTTACAAAAATTGAGAAGAATGCGACGATTAATTCAAGGTGGTTCTTGACGCCATCCACAAAAGAACAGGTAGTCACAATTTGTGACCACCTCAAAAAGATTAAATTTTCTCCATCATTGCCTTACGTGTTCACCGAGCACGGCGCTATCATGCTGGCCAGCGTTATCAACTCGCCCCGAGCAATTGAAGCCGGCGTTTATGTGGTGCGGGCTTTTGTGAAATTGCGAGGTCTATTATCTGCTCATAAAGAAATAGCCGGGAAGTTAAATGAATTGGAGCGCCGCCTTGAAGGACACGACAAGCATATCCAGACATTATTTGCCGCCCTCCGACAGTTGATGACCCCGCCGGAAACCAAGAAGCGAAAGATTGGTTTTCATGAATAATGAGGGACAATATCAACTTACCCCCTAATGTGCCTTGATTTTTGTAATACATTCTGTGACTAATCTCCTGCAGGCGAGGTCTTGTAATGCAGCAACGCCATGCGCCGTAAAGCAATTACTATTCTGAAAGTCGTCTTTACTCTGCAGAAAGATTCTCTTTATGAGGCAATTCCAATTGATCGCAAATGAGCATATCGATAGCATCGTACCACCCGAAATAGTCGCCGATTTTATCCTCGACTTTCTTCAATTCATCAGGGGTCAAGACACGCCCGTATTCCTCTTGAGCAACCGTCTGTACATCCTCAATATTAATGGAATAGATTATTTTCTCCATGACATCGATAATCAGCCTCCTTGTATAATTGGATCGATTTGTTAACAGATTCTCTTATCTAAATATCCCAAGCCCCTTTTCCATTTCCTTGTAATCTCTCTTTTTATTAAGCAATGTCTTGATCAGTGAACTGTCGATAAATCTGATTTGATTCTGGATTTCATGAAAAGTGCCAGTAATCAATTCCTCAAATTTAGCTTTGTCTCTGATACCAGCCACTAAGAAGATATGACTATTCCAGAGATCATGAGCATGTTTCAATTTGGCAAGCGCATGATAGATGTCGCCACCCACCTGGACTTCAAAAACAAACGTTGGCACAGATCTTTCAACTCTTCGCCATACAATGTCCAGGAATGTACTTTCCATCGGATATTCCACATCCGCAACATATCCCTGTAAGCGTCCAATTTCAACCAGCTGCGTTTTTAATTCGTCGTGATTTGCTACAAATGGCTCAGTGGCCTGAAAGAATTCGCCTTCCTCCTTAAGAACGGGACTTATAAGTGGCTTCATTCCCAATGAAACTCGCGCCGCGTTGACTTCCTCGATTGGATAACACTGAAAAACCATTCTACTTATCATTTGAAGATCGTGCGTAGAATAACACTTACTTTTCCATAGTACCGGTGGGAGACAGTATTCTACATCAAATTCAAAACGTAATGGCCAAATTACTTCTTTTCTTTTTATCTCCTCGGGCCATAGGGGATTAGTCTGTTTGAACTTCGAGACGACAGTGCCAAGTCCCACTATTCCATGCACTGGTTTCGAAACGTAGAAAAGAAGACCATCGCCTATACGCATCATATTCCATAAAGCACGAAGTTCTCTGAAATCCTTAAGCCCCCATAAATTGTTCGATTCAAAGGCAACATCCCAATTGCCCTTTGATCCTACTATTAGCCAATTCTGCTGCAAGACACTGCTCCCTGTTTTAATCACCTTATATACTCATTCATAATCCGATTCGAGGTAATCCTTCGTCATCGCCTGGCGGTGGAGGCGTTCGGCCAGTCGCTTGGAGAATTCCAGGGCCGAATTCTCGCCATAGACCTTCAGCATATGGTTCATGGCAATAACCTCGGATATCACGGTGATATTTTTCCCCGGCGATATCGGGATATTTATCAAGGGAATCGACACCCCCAGAACGGTCGTGGTCAACTCTTCAATCCCCAGCCTTTCATATTCCAGATTATCCGACCAGAGTGTCAGATGCACCTCCACCTCAATCCGCTTCTGAATCCGCACCGCCCGGATACCAAAAAGCTTTTCGATATCGATTATCCCGATGCCGCGGATTTCCATCAACTGTCCCAGCATCTCCGAGCCGGTGCCGACAATCAGATCCGGCGCCTTGCGTGTAATCCTTATCACATCATCGGCCACGAGGCGGTGCCCCCGCTCGATCAAATCAAGGGCGATTTCCGATTTGCCGATACCCGATTTTCCGGTGTAGAGAAGTCCCACCCCGTAAACATCAACCAGCGTTCCGTGAACCGTAATCGAGGGGGCAAAAATCATATCCAGATAGGCGGAAAGGCGATTGGTCAATTCCGAGGTGGTCAGCCGCGAGGAGAAAACGGCGGTCTGATATTTGTCGGCCATTTCAAGGAAATCGAGCGGCGGCGTTATTCCTTTGGAGATCATCAGCACCGGGATATTGCTGGCGAAAAGGCGCCTGGCCACCTCCATCAGCGACTCATGACTCATCTGAACCAGAAAAGCCATTTCCGTCTCGCCCAGCACCTGGGTGCGGTGGTTGGCGAATCGTTCCATAAATCCGGCCAGGGGAAGCCCCGGGCGGTGTACCTCAGCCGAGGTGATTTTTTTCTTCAAGCCCGCTTCGGAATTGAGCAATGTCAAATCGAAATAATCCTTGCGGTCTTTATATATGCGGTCGACAGTTAATTCAGGCATGGGAATTTCCTGTTTAAGTTGTTCAATCCATTATAAGACCGGCGGCATATTTAGGCAAACAAAAAAAACCCCCGGTCGCCGCCGCTTCCGGGGGGTTAAGGTTGATAAGTTGATTTGACCTTTTGTGAGTGCCGGTAATAACCGGACATTTTCTATTTGCCCGGATTATTCTGCATATTCTTCATTTGTTGCTGGAGTTCCTCTATTTGCTCTTTCAATTGTTTGATCGATTCCTGCATCCCCTCCATGTCGGGGTTGCTGTCATCAAAATTGCCGCGCAGCAGGCCACGCATCGGCCCGTTGAACCAGATCATGTCCCTGGGGATATCGGGGGCCTGAATATCTGGCAAGGAATAGAAATTGTCCGGCGTTTCGGCCACCTCCACCGCCATTTCAAGGCGGGCCCGGTCGCGAAGAATCGTCAGGTTCAATTTGTCCCCTTTTGATTTATCGCCGACCGCTTTCTGCACATCAGCCGGTTCGGTAACCTCCTTGCCGTCGATCTGCGTGATAACATCCCCGGCCTTCAAACCAGCCTTCTGAGCAGGAGAATCTTCGAATACCTCGGTTATCAGCGCCCCCTGGCCATCTTTAACTCCGAAATATTCGCCCAATTGGGCGTTAAGGCTCTCCAGATTTACGCCAATATAAGTGTCTGAGATATTGCTTCGGCCCATGACATATTTCTTGCTGTAAGCTTGCGACAGCGAGCCGGGATCGCCAAAAATCCTGGGCGGCTCCTCACCTTTGCGCTCACCGATAGTGGCGGTCATTTCCTTCTGTACCCCTTTTCGGAGAATTTCGACTTTGATCTGATCGCCGGGTTTGTGTCCGGACACCAGTTCGGCCAATTGATCCGAGCCGGTCAATTTGGCGCCATCGATGGAAAGAATGATATCCCCCTGCTGAAGCCCGGCCTTATCGGCGGGAGAGTCGGGGATTACCTGATTGACAATAACCCCGTGGTCGACATCGAGGCGGAACGCCTCTTTGAGATCCTTGTCAACAGTCTGGGTATAAAGCCCCAACCATGCATTGGCGGGATTCTTATCGGCGACGCCGGCCGACCAAAGTGGAAGCACGGCCAGAAGCGCGATAAGACCGAGAAAAACCAGTCGTCTCATAATTTATCCTCCTTAGACATCAGTCTTATTCTAAATACTGATATTTCTACCACGATGGAAATTCAGTGGTTCCAGAAATTTTCAATCCTGAGAAACTACCGGAAATTGTTTGAATGGAAATTTGGCTGTCGCTCAACCGACAACAGCTTCAGATTGTTTATTTATTGCCGGGGTAATACTTGATGCGGAATCCAGCTATGGCCGAGCGGAAATAAGGGACCGGAATCCGCTCTCCCCGGATCAAAAAGGAAATGGTCATTTCCGGTTCAAGCGGGAAAATCAACTCCAACTGGCCGAAAACGCCATGCTTTGACCCGCCCCCCCGGGCGGCAAAAGAAAGAGTCCCCTCGACACCATCGGGGTTGACATACTCCCGGTCCTTTTCATACCGTTTTGGGAAAAAACTGATCATTCCATAGAGAGATTCGGCCTGAAGCGGGTCATCTTTTTGGTAGAATTTTGCCCCAACTCCGACAGTCAGCTGTCTTGAAATCGGCATAAAAGTCCTTGCAACAGCCTGCCAGCGATGTGCTCCCGGATCGCGGTCGGGGATTTCGCCACCAAAACCAATAGCGATAATTAGAGCGCCTACAGGGCCATCAGGATTACAGGGCTTTGCCGACTTTATCGGATTGGCCATATAGAAAGAAAACTCCAGATTGTAATTGTGAAAAAGTGAGTCGTTCTGAAGGGCGGAATATGACCCGGAAATAGTCCACCGGGCGGCCATGGGAATTTTGAGCCCAATTCCCAGGGCCTTTCGATCGGTCACCGGCACACCGGGATTACCGGTTACCGAAACATATTGGCCGGATAGGTAACCGTTTGGTTTCCCCAGCAACCCATCCGGGTGGTGAGTCAGATTTGCTGCCCGGGCAGCCGCATAGCCACCAAGGAATAGAATTGCCAACAAATAAAGGGCTGGCAATCCCTCGCTGATGGTATGAAATTTCGTGAGCTTCACTTGTTTCACCAAGCATTAAACATAAGACAAAGATGGAGAATATTCAAGGTGGGCGGGCAAAAGAGAAAGAAGATGCGTCTGACCTCTTTTTCTTGAAAAAAGCCTGCGAAACGAAATTTATCTATATTTGGGGGCGCAGGTGACAGATTTCCGCGTTTCTTGGCGAAACAGGGACAGATTATACCCCCCTATAGCTCAACTGGTGGAGTTCGGCAGCCGCCGGACCAATCATCGGGCCAATCATCAGAAGAAGAGAGGCCATAGTTTTTTTGCGGGGCCTGCCAATTGAGGGGGAATATTGGGGAAGAGTCAATCTTTTCGACTTGACAATTCCCAGGAAAAAGATATAATAGCATTTCCGCGAGACAGGCGGACAAGTTTTTGTGTTCTTTGACGATATAGGGATAGATTATACTCCCCTGTAGCTCAGTTGGTAGAGCAGGTGACTGTTAATCACCGGGTCGCAGGTTCGAGTCCTGCCGGGGGAGCTAATATATAAACCCTTATATTACAATCACTTATAGTCGCGCTACCTATTCGAACCCCAAGAACTCAATCTAATGAGTTTGCATTTGATCATTGTTTTCTTCCCAAATTTTTGATGATATACATTGTGGCCTCAATGTATAGATTGCCAAGGGTTGAATTAAATCATCTTTATAAAATCTTTACGCACTAACATCTTCTCTTTATTCACTACTTGCTTACTTCAAGCGTTTATTTGACGATGAGAATCATGGAATTATTGCTCAGGTTCAAATCGCGGTCTAGTCAATTATGTTAGTCCGTCCAGGTTTTAGAAAGGGTATTTATAAATGGAATTCATAATCACTGGAATTGTCGCCATCGCCCTTCTAATCTATCTCGTTTACGCTATGTTCAATCCGGAGCGATTCAAGTAGGAGCGCTATATGTCAATCCGTGATTTTATGCAGATTTTGATTTTTGTCGCTGTTCTGGTTCTGTTGGCTCCACCGCTGGGGCAATATATGGCGAATGTCTTTGGCGGAAAGCGAACATTTCTGCATCCGGTGTTTGGTTGGCTTGAGCGACTCATATATCGATCGTGCGGCGTTGACGAAACCGAGGAAATGAATTGGCGGGCATATGCTGGGGCGCTTTTATGGTTCAATGCCATCGGTTTCGGAATTGTGTTTGTTCTGCAGATAGTTCAGAAAATGCTTCCGCTTAATCCCGCAGGATTGGGCAATGTCCAATGGGCGTCGGCTTTCAATACCGCTGTCAGTTTCATGACCAATACCAACTGGCAATCCTATGCGGGCGAGACGACCCTGAGTTATCTGACCCAGACGCTCGGTCTAACAGTCCAGAATTTTGTCAGCGCTGGGACCGGCATAGCTGTGATGCTGACGCTGATCCGGGGAATTGTGAAAAAAACATCTGTTTCACTCGGGAATTTCTGGGTCGATCTTACACGTTCGGTAGTGTATGTACTCCTTCCTCTGTCAATTGTGCTGGCGGTCGCTTTAGTCGGACAGGGAGCCGTTCAAACCTTCTCACCGGCAATACATGCCACTACTATCGAAGGTACAATTCAGGTCATCCCGCGCGGTCCGGCGGCTTCACAGATCGCTATCAAGCAGCTGGGAACCAATGGCGGAGGTTTCTTTAACGCCAATAGCGCCCATCCTTTCGAGAATCCAACTCCGCTTTCCAATTTTCTGGAAATGCTGGCCATACTCATTATCCCTGCCGGGCTTGTTTTCACCTATGGCCGCATGGCCAATGCCCGTCGGCATGCCGTTGTCATCTTCAGTGTCATGCTGATGCTGTTTATGAGCGGGTTGGCGTTGTCGCTCTATAGTGAAAACACCGCCAATGCGGCTCTTGGTATTAAAACCAATCTTGAAGGCAAGGAGACACGTTTCGGCAATACAAATAGTGTTTTGTGGTCGGTCGCTACGACGGCCGCATCAAATGGATCGGTTAACGCTATGCATTCCAGTTCATCACCTCTCTCCGGCGGGGTGGCGATATTCAATATGATGCTGGGAGAGATTGTTTTCGGAGGCGTCGGAGCTGGCATGTATGGAATGCTTCTATTTATCATATTGACAGTATTCCTGTCTGGGCTTATGGTCGGACGGACGCCGGAATATCTGGGGAAAAAGATAGAAGCGCACGAAGTTCAAATGGCGATACTCGCTATCCTTCTGACTAACGCGGTCATATTAATCGGGAGTGGAATGGCTGCCGTATTGCCCATTGCTCTAGCTGGGCTGGCCAATAAGGGGCCGCATGGTTTCAGCGAAATCCTTTATGCGTTTACATCGGCGGCGGGCAACAACGGAAGCGCTTTCGCCGGTCTCAATGCTAACACCAATTTCTATAATCTCACGCTGGGAATATCCATGCTAATCGGTCGGTTTGGGATAATTGTACCATGTTTGGCTATCGCCGGCAGCCTGGTTACGAAGAAGATTTCGCCTCTCTCAAGCGGATCGTTTACCACCGACAATTTCGTCTTTGGGTTAATTATGACTGCAGTAATACTGATAGTTGGCGCTCTTACTTTCCTGCCGGCGCTTTGTCTCGGGCCGATAATTGAACATCTTTTGATGCGCGGTGGGATAGTATTTTAGGAAGACTTATGGTTCCTAAAGAATCAAAAATAGTTGATCGAGCCCTCATAATGGCAGCGCTGAAAGATTCTTTGCTGAAGTTGAGACCGACCGCGGAGATGCGCAATCCGGTCATGTTCGTTACTTATGTCGGGGCCGTTCTGACGACCATATCTTTTTTGGGCGGGTTTGTCAAAGGTGCCATTTCCGCATTTGAATTGCAGATCAGTGTCTGGCTCTGGTTTACAGTAATTTTTGCCAATTTCGCCGAGGCCCTGGCCGAAGGGAGGGGCAAAGCCCAGGCCGAAAGTCTGAAGAAGACCCGGACACAACTATTTGCACGGCTTATGAAAGACAAAAAAGAAATCAAGGTGCCTGCAACAGAGCTTCGAAAGGGCGACTTGGTAGTTTGCGAAGCAAATGATATTATTCCGGCCGATGGTGACGTAATTGAAGGCATTGCCAGTGTGGATGAATCGGCCATTACCGGGGAATCAGCGCCAGTCATCAGGGAAAGCGGTGGGGATCGCAGCGCAGTGACCGGAGGCACCCGGGTTATTAGCGATCGTATTCTAATCAGAGTCTCTTCAGAACCGGGTAATGCTTTTATTGATCGCATGATCGCCCTTATCGAGGGGGCCAAACGTCAGAAGACTCCCAACGAAATTGCCCTGAGCATAGTGTTGGCAGGACTGACGATTGTCTTCTTGTTGGGGGTGGCGACACTCAAACTCTTTTCCGATTATGCGAGTGCCGCGGCTGGGCAGAATTTGAGTTCGATCATAACGGTTCCAGTTCTGATTGCTCTTCTGGTCTGTCTCATTCCAACAACCATCGGTGGGTTACTGAGTGCTATCGGGATCGCCGGTATTGACCGGCTGGTGCGCCGAAATGTCATTGCCAAGAGCGGACGAGCAGTGGAAGCCGCCGGTGATATTGATGTTCTCTTACTTGACAAGACCGGTACAATCACACTTGGCAACCGAATGGCTACGGAATTTATCCCTGCGCCGATGTATCTGACGCAGCATCTGGCAGAGGCCGCCCAACTGGCCTCGCTGGCCGATGAGACCCCCGAAGGAAGATCAATTGTTGTCTTGGCCAAAGCGAAATATGATTTGCGCGCCCAAACTCTGACTCCCAGTCAGGCGAGATTTATCCCCTTTTCGGCGCAAACAAGGATCAGCGGGGTGGACATTTTTGATGCCGATGGTTCGACCGCTTTACGGATTCGAAAGGGCGCCATTGACTCCATTCGTTCATATGTGGAACAGAATGGCGGCGTTTTTCCCAAGGAAGTCCAGACGGCAGTTGAAAATATCTCAGTCATGGGTGGAACTCCTCTGGCAGTGGCCGACGATACCGGAGTTCTGGGAATAATACATCTGAAGGATATAGTAAAAGGTGGCATCAGGGAGAGATTTTTGGAGCTTCGCAGAATGGGTATACACACGGTCATGATTACCGGCGACAATCCTCTGACAGCGGCGGCCATCGCAGCGGAAGCGGGTGTGGATGATTTTATCGCTCAGGCCACGCCTGAGACGAAACTTGCGAGAATTCGCCAGGAGCAGCAAAACGGGCATCTGGTCGCCATGACCGGTGACGGCACCAATGATGCGCCGGCGCTGGCGCAAGCCGACGTCGGTGTCGCTATGAACACCGGGACGCAGGCGGCCCGAGAAGCGGGCAATATGGTCGATCTTGACAGTAATCCGACCAAGCTGATTCAAATTGTTGAAATCGGCAAGCAACTTCTGATGACACGCGGCGCCCTGACCACTTTCAGTATTGCCAATGATGTTGCCAAATATTTTGCCATTCTTCCCGCCATTTTTGGAACGCTCTATGCTCTTTCAGGAACAGAGAGCGGTCCTCTGGCGGCATTGAATATAATGCACCTGCATTCGCCGCAGAGCGCCATCCTGAGCGCCGTAATTTTTAATGCCCTCATTATTATTGCCCTGATTCCTTTGGCTTTGCGAGGAGTGGCATACCGGGCGCAATCGGCTTCGCTGCTTCTGCGCCGCAACCTTCTTATATATGGTTTGGGTGGTCTTCTGGCTCCCTTTATTGGCATAAAACTGATTGATCTGATTGTTACCCTATTCGGCTTGGCTTCTTGAAAGAGAGAATAAATGAAGACAATTATTACCGCCGGCAAGCTTGTGTTGGTCATGACGCTAATCACTGGATTAGCATATCCACTTTTTGTCAGCGTCATTGCAAAGATTCTCTTTGCCGATAAAGCGGAGGGAAGTCCCATTTTGAAGAATGGCATCGTAATCGGATCCGAGTTGATCGGACAGAATTTCACCGGACAGCAATATTTCTGGCCGCGGCCATCTGCTATTGAATATAATCCTCTTCCATCTGGCGGGAGTAATCTTGGTCCGACCAGTGCTGTGCTCAAAGATAAGATAGCTGGAAGACGGGCGCGGTTGCTGGCGATCTATGGCAGAGATAGAGAAATACCTGATGACTTGCTTTTTTCTTCCGCCAGCGGACTTGACCCGCATGTCAGCCCGCAGGCAGCGCGTTACCAAGTTGATCGCATAATTAAGGCGCGACATCTTGACCAAACGACAAAAAATTCCTTATATAATCTGATTGACAAATATACCGAATATCCGACTCTGGGTCTTTTGGGAGAACCCCGGGTCAATGTGCTTAAATTGAATCTCGCTTTGGATTCATTAGCAGGAGGTTCGAAATAATGCCCGAGCCGCTTCGCCCCGATCCTGATGAACTTCTGGCTGCCATCAAGAAGGATGAGAGCAAGATGCAATCCGGCCGTCTCAGAATATTTTTTGGCATGGCGGCCGGTGTGGGAAAGACATATGCCATGTTGAAAGCGGCCCAGGATCGCCTTAAAGAGGGTGTCGATGTAGTCATCGGGACAGTCGATTCGCACCGTAGAACCGAAACCGAGATGCTTACGGCCGGACTTCCTCTCATTCCCCGCAAGAAGATTGTCTATAAAAATGCTGCTCTTGAAGAGATGGATATTGATGCTATTCTGGCGCGGCGTCCGCAATTGGTTCTGGTCGATGAACTGGCACATACCAATGTCCCCGGCTCCCGCCATCCAAAAAGGTGGCACGATGTTGTTGAATTGCTTGATGCCGGAATTGATGTATATACCACCATTAATGTCCAGCACATCGAGAGCCGCAAGGAATCGGTTGAGAGCGTCACAGGTATTAGGATTCGTGAAACTGTCCCCGATTCTATTTTGGAACGTGCTTACCAGGTCATTCTAATTGATATTACGCCCTCCGAGTTGCTGAAACGACTGAGCGAAGGGAAGGTGTATCTTGGCGACATGGCTGGGGCCGCCGCGCGGAATTTCTTTAAGGAGGATCGTCTCACTGCCCTGCGCGAGATCGCTCTGCGGCTGACGGCCGAGAAAGTAGACAGTGAACTGCAGGACATGATATCGGTAAGAGAGTCTGATACTGCCTGGAAAACAACCGAACGATTGATGGTGGCGGTGAGTCACAGCCCCTTTTCCGAAGGATTAATTCGGGCCACGCGCCGACTGGCCTTCGGTATGGAAGCGCCCTGGATTGGAGTCCATGTCGATACCGGAATAGCTTTATCGGATCAGGATAGAGCGACTCTGGCCAAAAACCTCTCTTTGGTTAGAGAACTGGGCGGCGAGATCGTCTCTACTTCCGATTTGGATATTGCCCAGGCCTTGCGGAGAATTGCGCGGCAACGCAATGTCACCCAGCTTATTGTCGGACGTCCAACACGCCGACGATTTCGGGATATACTCCAGGGTGGAACAATTCTGGATCGGCTGGTCAGGGAGAGTGGGAGCTTTGACGTGCATGTTTTGCGCCAGGAAACCAAGCGAAGCGCCGCTTCAGAAGTTCGTCCGAAAATTGAATTTGAATCGGGACTGTCGATTTACGGTTTGGTAACAAGCGCCGTGGCCGCAGTCGCCTTGATAGATAGTCTTTTGCTTCCTTTGATTGGCTATCGAGCAGTAGGCTTCATATTCTTGCTGACCGTTCTTGCCATGGGGATGTTTGTCTCAATTGGTCCGATTCTTGTCGCCGCCGTTATGAGCGCCCTTATCTGGGATTTCTTCTTTATTCCCCCCTATGGGACTTTTCGGATTTTCGCTCCCGAAGATATTGCTATGTGCGGCGCCTACCTTTTCGTCGCTATCACCACCGGCACACTTACCAACCGAATTCGGAAAAGGGAACGGATGTTGCGTCTCCGCGAGGAGCGCACGCAAGTGCTTTATGATATCGTTCGAACTATGGCGGCCGGTCATAACAGGCGGGAATTCATGTCACTGACTGCCGAAAAAATGGGAGCGACTCTTGACGGAGAATGCTCCATAGCTCCTTCAAATCAGGATGGGAAATTGGAGCGGCAGACCTTTCCGTCTCGTGAATGGTGCCGGATCGATAGGGAATGGGCCGTAGCCCAATGGGCATTTGAGCACGGCAAGCAAGCGGGATGGTCCACCGATACTCTGCCGTCAGCCGACGGTATCTATATACCTTTACGAGGAACCTCGGAGACAGTCGGTATATTGGCATATCATCCCCGCGGGAAAGTGCATCTTCTTCAGGAAGAAGAGAATCTTCTTTCCACAGTGACCCGCCAATTGGCGATTTCATTGGAAAGAGAATTGCTCCAGGATCGGTCTCAGCAGGCCGAGCGGCTGGCGGAATCGGAAAAGCTCTATCAGACCATCCTTAATTCCGTTTCGCATGAAATTCGCACTCCTTTGACGGCCATAATAGGCTTTACATCAGCTCTTCGGAGCGACCAACTAAATGCCGACACGGAAAGCCGCCGGCAAATGATAAACGAATTGAGCGACAGCGCTGAACGTCTAAATAATGTGGTAACGAATTTGCTTGATTTATCTCGTCTTAATTCAGGAATGCTCAGCTTGAAAAAGGACTGGCATGATATAAATGACTTGATCGCCGTCGTCCTCGGTGAATTGCAAAAAACCCTGTCGGATCATTCTGTCGCCATCAGGAGTGCTGAAAATTTGCCTTTAATACGAATTGATTTCAATCTGCTTAAACATGCGTTGATTAATCTATTGTCAAACGCGTCCGCCTATACCCCTTTGGGTACAGCAATTGAATTGGAAATAACGGCGGTCGAAGGCACATTAATCCTGAAAGTCACTGATAATGGCCCGGGCGTTCCGGCGGAATCTCTGTCGCATCTGTTTGACAAATTTTACCGCGTTCCCGGGACACCTTCAGGCGGCACTGGTATCGGACTTGCCATTGCCAAAGCTATTGTCGAAATGCATGGGGGGAAAATTGAGGCCGCCAATATTCCCAAGGGGGGAGCCTGCTTTTCTATCAGACTCCCCATCGAAAAGCAGCCTGAATTGCCTAACGAAAGTGAGGGCTTGTGAGCGGGACCCGCATTCTGGTCATTGATGATGAAACCGCGATCCGGCGCCTTCTGAAAATTAGTCTCGAGGCCGAAGGATACACTCTGCTGGAAGCCACCCAGGGGAGAGAGGGGTTGGTGTCTGCCTCCACGCAACGGCCGGATCTGATAATCCTTGATCTGGGATTGCCCGACATTGACGGACTGACGGTCCTTGGAAAATTGCGCGAATGGTCAACTATACCGGTTATTGTCCTGACCGTTAAAGACTCCGATATAGAGAAAGTAACCCTACTTGACGCCGGCGCCGACGACTATCTAACCAAACCCTTCAGCGTCCTGGAGTTATTGGCGCGCATTAGGGCGGCGCTTCGGCATACTCAGCCTTCCGAAATGCAGGCGATTTTTCACAGCGGACATTTGGAGGTTGATCTCTCTGCCAGAACGGTATCCGTAGCGGGCCAGCCGGTCAAATTGACCGCGACCGAATATGATATCCTGCGACTATTGGTTCGTTATGCGGGGAAAGTTGTCACGCAGGGACATTTGCTGAAGGAAATCTGGGGGCCGCACGCTTCAGAACAAACACAATATTTGAGAGTCTATATCGGTCAGCTCCGCAAAAAGCTCGAGAAGGACCCATCACGCCCAGAATTGATTCTGACTGAGCCGGGCGTCGGTTATCGGTTTATTGTTATTGGACGCTAATCAAAGCTCCGCATATATCTATTCCGCATAGACAGAATGTAATTCAGTTAATGAAACTGTCTCGTGGCCGCCCATTCGGGTTCAATTCGCTTTTGAAGACGGTCAGGCAGTCAACCTGAAGTAGTCAGTCAGCCCTGCGAAAGTTCGAGTTACGTCCTGCCGGGGGAGCTTTTCTATGCAACGTTCTCAATAATCCAGTTGCGGAAATCGTCTCGTCAACCCCGCCATACATAATAGTTTGTGGTACAACGGCTTAGGTCGTCGGAGGGTCACCACCTTTACATCGATATAGAACTTTTTCCAGCATTGTCTGCATTTCGCGGAAGTGTACCCTTTAATTTTCGAACATCATTATGCCAGTGATTTAGAAAGAACCCGTGCTATGTCGTGTTATGACACCTTCAATCATGTAAATCACATCTTCAGCAATATTTGTTGCATGATCGGCAATCCGTTCGAGATACCGGGATACTGATAGATACGGGATCAAAATATCGAGTTGCTCCGGATGAGCGCGAATAGCATCTTTGACCAAATCGTACATTTCCCGGTTGATCTCATCAACATCATCATCGGTGCGACAGACATCTCGGGCCAGTGCGGTATTCAAGTTCACCAGCGAATCAAGACTTTTCTTCAGCATATCCTGAGTCTTTTCCGCCAATGCGTCGAGATCAAAAGGAATGGCTATCCTGGGCTGGGTGCTGAGGAATTGGGCACGCTCAGCAATATTAACTGCAAGGTCCCCGATTCGTTCCAGATCGCTGTTAATCTTAAGTACGGCAATAATAAACCGCAAGTCGATCGCCACCGGTTGGTGAAGGGCAAGTATCTTGAGGCAGTCCTCTTCCAGATCGACCTCGGATTGATCAATCTCCGGATCCTGCCCGACAACCCTTTCGGCCAGAGCGGCATCTCTATCCTCAATGGATTTTACCGCCATTCTGACATTCTCCTCAACTGAGGCACACAAAGACAATATTTTCTTTTTGAGTTTCTCTATTTCTCTCTGTAAATGGTGTGGCATTTTATCCTCCGTCATCCGAATCGCCCGGTGATGTAATCTTCAGTCTGTTTCATAATTGGTTTAGTGAAAATCATCTTCGTCGGGCCGAACTCAATCACCCGACCTTCATAGAAAAAGGCGGTGTAGTCGGATATTCGCGCCGCCTGCTGCATATTATGCGTTACTATAACAATGGTATAATTCTTCTTTAATTCACCGATGAGATCCTCGATTTTTGAAGTGGAAATCGGATCCAGGGCAGATGCCGGCTCATCCATCAAAAGGACTTCCGGGCGCACCGCCAGCGCACGGGCGATACAAAGCCGCTGCTGTTGACCGCCGGAAAGCATATAAGCGCTGGTACTGATTTTGTCCTTTACTTCCTCCCAGAGAAATGCCCTTTTCAATGTGTCCTCAACGGCCTCGCGGATAACATCCCGGTCGCTGATGCCGTTCACCTTCAAACCGTACGCGACATTTTCAAAAATTGATTTGGGAAAGGGATTTGATTTCTGGAATACCATCCCGACCCGTGTGCGAATGGAGGAGACATCGCGAATATCCTTATAGATATCAATATCATCGAGTTTGATTTCCCCTTCCATTCGCGTTCCCGGAATGGTATCGTTCATTCTATTCAGGGTTCGAATGAAAGTCGACTTGCCGCATCCCGAAGGACCGATTAGGGCGGTTACCCGGTGCTCTTCGATATTCATCGAAATATCAAAGAGTGCCTGATTTTGGCCATAGAAGAAATTCAGGTCCCTGGCCGTCATCTTTATTTTCGGCCCGACGACATGTGCCTGATGCAGGCCGCTATTTTTCCTGAAATCATTTATTTCTATTTCATTATTATGCACTGACCCTCCTTAGTCTTATCCTCGAACGAATAAAAATCGCCACAAAATTCAATAGAAAGGTCAAAACCAGAAGGACCAAAACGGTTCCATAGAGAATCGGCCTGGTGGCCTCAATGTTGGGCGACTGCGTTGCCATAACATATATATGATATCCCAGAACCATGAATTGATCGTGGAGGTTTGAAGGCAAATGCGGCAGATAATAGGCCGCACCGGTGAACATGATAGGTGCTACTTCACCCGCGCCGCGGCTGACCCCCAGAATCACTCCCGTAAAAATCCCCGGCATAGCCTGTGGAACTATAATGCGGGCAATAGTCTGCAATTTGGTCGCCCCAAGGGCATAACTGGCTTCCTTGAGGTCCCTCGGAATGGCCCGCAGTGCTTCTTCCGTTGAAACTATCACCACCGGCAGGGCCAGAAGCGAGAGAGTCAGCGAGGCCCAGATTATGGCCGGCTGGCCCCATACCGGGCGTCCCGGGCTATAGAAGATTGAGTCGATGCCCGTGCCTATAAAACCGACGAAGAAACCCAGCCCGAAAAGCCCGAATACGATTGAGGGTACACCGGCCAGATTGTTAATTGCCACTCTAATCAGGCGCGTGATTCTTGAATCCGGACGGGTGTATTCCTGCAGATAGATCGCCGTCATCACGCCCACCGGGACAACCGCTATTATCATAAGAAATACCATAGCCACGGTGCCGAAAATGGCCGGGAATATGCCGCCAGACTCCATTCCATTTTCCGGAGGATGGGTTAAGAATTCCCAGTTAATGACGCCAATGCCGCCGAGAAAGACATTAAATAATATCACTGCAAGTATGAGCACAATAATGACAACCGCGGCCAGAGTCAGCCCTTTCGGTATAATGCCCGGAGATTTCTGCTTGAAATGATAATGGGCTGATGGCAGGCTCTTATTCATTTTGTTTTCCCCTGAATCTTTTCGCGCATCCGCAGAAGAACATAGTCGCCGCCCAGGTTGATGATGAAGGTAAATATGAATAATAACGTCCCGATGAAAAAGAGTACATTATAATGGGGACTTCCAAAAACAACCTCGGCCATCTCGGCTGCAATAGTCGCTGAAAAAGTGCGAATGGAATCGGCAAGGTTTCCCGAGACAACGGCGGCATTTCCTGAAGCCATAAGTACAATCATAGTCTCGCCAATCGCCCGCCCAAAACCGAGCACGATCCCGGCTGCGATTCCCGGCAGGGCCGCCGGAAGAACCATTGTGAAAGAGACCTGCCAGGGATTGGCACCCAGGGCAATGGCCGCTTCCCGGAGCGACCGTGGGATGGCAGTCATGGCATCTTCGGCCACGGTGAATATTACTGGTACAACGGTGATTCCAAGAGCAATTCCGGCATTGAGGGCATTGAGGCGATAGGTCAGACCAAATGTATTCTGCAGCCAGGTAGCCAGTACAATCAGCGCAAAAAACCCCAGGACCACCGAGGGTATCCCGGCCAGAAGCTCAATGACTGGTTTGATGATTTCCCTTAACCTTTTGGGTGCAAACTCCGACGAATATATTGCCGCGCCAACGCCCAGAGGCACGGCAAAAAGCATCGCCACCAGAGCCGCTTTCAATGTTCCCAGGAAAAGCGGCATAAGGGAATATTTGGGAACATCGGAATTAGGCTGCCATGACCATTTGGGTTCCCGTTTGGGGTAGAACTCCTGCTTAAACACCATCTTGGAAATGCTGGCTTCCTTTTTGACCTCGGGGCTGGTCAAAATTGGGATCGTTTCTTTGAAAATAAAAATGAATATCAGCAGGATAACGACCAATGCGGTCAGAGCATTGACGGCAATGAATTTCTCGCCGAGGAATTCTTTGATCCGAGATTTTTTCTTGAAATTGTATTTTTCCACTTCCATCCCATAACGGGTATGAGCGGAAACGAATTCTCGCTCACCCGTGGTTTCATTTTTGGCCGTCTGTCCTGCGAATATTCTTATTTTATTTTGCTGCTTTCAGCCTTTTCCTTGGGCAACGGAACATAATCGGTCTGCTGAGCAATCTTCTGGCCATCCGCAGAAAGAGCCCAATTTAGGAAATCCTTTAATTCACCGGATGGGGTGCCATTGAAGAACCAGTACAACTCGCGGGAAATCGGATAGGTTCCGCTAACTACCGTTTCCATCGATGGCTCCACCCCCGGTGTTTTTTCATCTTTTTTCACCGCGAGGGGTTTGACACCTTTATCCCACGCTATGCCGCCATACCCGATGCCGAATTTATCCTGGGCCACGGCATTGACGACAGCCGCCGTACCGGGCAGAGTCTGTGTCACGTCAGCGTAGTCCTCATTCTTGAGCACATGTTCTTTGAAGAAGGCATAGGTGCCGGAATTATTTTCTCTGCCATAGAGAATGATAATGTGCGATGGGCCGGCGACTTCCTTCCAATTGGTTATGGAACCGGTATAGATACCCCGGAGTTGCTCCAGGCTCAATTCCTTGACCGGATTGGCTACATTGACAAACACTGCAATTCCGTCGAGTGCTACGGCTACTCTATGCAGCTTTATCTTTTTGGATTCGGCGTCGGCGTATTCCTGCGGCTTCATGTCACGCGAGGCTTCGCAAATATCAGTTCCCCCGTTCAGAAGCGCGGCAATGCCGGTGCCGCTGCCGCCACCGGAAACCTGAAGCGTCACCTCCTTATGCGTCTTCATATATTCCTCGGCCCAGCGCTGACCGAGACGCACCATCGTGTCAGAACCTTTGATGGTGATATTTCCGGCAAAGGCCACACTGGCCGTCATAAGAATCATTGCCGCTGTGATTAACTTTTTCATAACTACCTCCAATTCACCTTGTGAATTCTCTTAAAATTTGAATTCCGTATTTAGATACAGAAATCTTTCATCCTTTGTACCTTCGGCCTGATAATTCTTGTTGCGGATATCAAGCGATGCTTTTACCCCTTTTATGGGAGCGCATTCGATTCCGGCGATAATCAGAGTATTGCCGTCCTTATCAACCTTCGTGTTGGGGTCATATACATCGGCCCGGCCGAATAGAACCAGCGTTCTGAAAAGCGATTGTGACGGAACCAGTGCATTTAGATACAAATTGCCCCAGAATGAAAGGCCACTCTGTCTAAGGTCTTCCTTACCTGCTCCCTGTCCCAGTGTCTGGAAATTCAGGTCTAAGCAGAGGTCGGTCGCTTTCTGATAGGCCAGCTTGCCGCCTATAGATATCATCTGTTTTTTCCAGTCCTCGGCTTTGACCGTGGAATCAAAGGTCTTGTTCTGGGTCCCGGTATAAAACTGTCCGAACAGGGCCACCTGATTGAAATCGCCGCTGTTATAAAAGGGGAGCAGTTTGCCGTAAAGATTGATATCCTTATTCTTATTCTTATCAATGAAGTCACTGTACTTGGTGCCGTTAAGAACGGAAAGTCCTGCCTCGCCCAGATTCCCCTGCGGGCCCAAAGTGAAATTGAATGAGAGCCCTAAATCGGCGGTCGAGAGCCAACCGTTTAGATCACCGATATTCTTTTCGATATAGCGACGATTCCAGATACCATCCATGTAGTTGAGGTACATGGTCGGCTGAAGACCGAAACGAATCTTGAAATATTTGGCCACCGGTTTGATTTTCCAATCGGCGTAAGCATATTTCAAAATAATCGGGTAGCCGCTGTAAGCGCTCAAGGCCGGAATCTTCACCGTATCCCCGTCACTATCGACAACCTTGGTCTCGGAGGTCGAAAATCTCTCCGGCCGTATATCAAATGTTATCCGAAGATTGGTATAGTCCGAAAGTTTCGATTCCGCGCCGAAATAGGCACGGTCGATGGTAAAGGCGTTATAATTGTCGGCTCCATCCGTTCTGTTCAGCATCCATGTGGAATAGATGGTGCCTTTAACCGATGTCTCCGCCGCGAATGCGGAACTGACCCCCAGGGCAATCACTAACAGCAATAAAAGCGTGATTGTCTTCTTCATGATTCTTCCTTTCTTCTTAGTCTCATCTTTCTTAATCATCTTCATTTTCAGGTCTTGATTTTTCAAATTCTTTCCCGGTCACGCCCAATGAAACGCCGCAATTGTTAGGATTTTGTTAGGGAGAGGTTAGAAATTGGTATAATTCGAATATGTCGGCGGCCGGAATGTCAGCCCGCCGAAGGAAGTTATCCTATTGCGGAATATTTTTTTACGAGTTGGCGGACTTTATGTATGACGGCAAAAATATGGTAAATGTGCTGCCCTTACCGGGAACACTTTCGACACTCACTCGTCCGCCATGAGCCAAAATGATATGTCTGACAATCGAAAGCCCCAGTCCGGTGCCGCCCAATTCGCGGCTGCGCGCCCGATCCACACGATAGAACCGTTCGAAAAGTCGCGGAAGATGAACCTTTTCGATGCCGCAGCCGTGGTCAGTGACTTTGATCGCTATCCCAGTATCTTCCGATTTGGCCGACATCTCGATACTGCTTTTCGCTTCGCTGTATTTAATGGCGTTGTCAATAAGGTTGGTAACTGCCTGCTCCAGAAGCGGCGCATTTATATTAGCCTTGAGATTGTCATCACACTGGAGCCGTAATTGAATATTCTTGGCCGAGGCTTTCGGTTCACAGATGACGATTGCACCGTGCAGGACACTCTTAAGTTGAGCGAATTCAATTCCTATATTGCCCCGCTCGGTCTGCTCCAATTCCGAAAGGGTCAATAAGTCCTCAATGATGGAATTGAGCCGTTCGGTTTGTCTGGCGATAATTCCCAGAAACTTTTCGGTATCTTCGGGACTATGGACCCCGCCGTCACGTAAAGTTTCGACAAAACCTTTAATTGATGTAATCGGCGTCCGCACTTCGTGAGAGACATTGGCCACAAAGTCACGGCGGATTATTTCCAACTGATGTAAGCGGGTGATATCGTGCAATACAATAACAGCGCCCAGGTTCTGACCTTTTTCGTCGTGAAGGGGGGAGCCGTGCAGATGTAACATTCGGGAGGTCTTGTCCTGTAGGCTGATCTCCTCTTCCTGAGCTTTTCCGCTTTCCAGAATGCGGGCGACAAATTTATGCAGGTTGGCGTTCCGGAATGATTCCTGCAGATAACGCCCTGCCACCTGATTAATTTCAACCCCAAGCATTTGTGCAGCAGCATGATTGAGATTGATTACTCGTTCCATGTTGTCAAAGGCGATGACCCCTTCAACCATACTGGTTAGAATTGCCTCACGTTCGTTGCGCTGGTCGATAATGGTCCGGACTTTTTCATTCAATTGTTTCGCCATCTCATTCATCGTTTCTGCCAGTTCGCCAATTTCCTCGGTTGCTCCAATCGGCAGGCGGTGTGTAAAGTCGCCTCGGGTAAAATACTCCGCAGCCTGTTTCATTCTTACCAGCGGCTGGGTGATACGGCGCGAAATGTAAAGACTCGCCAGCGCGGCTAGGACGGCGATCAAGAGACCTCCCACGATCACCTTGGTGTAAATCGAACCGAAAGCGTGTTCAATCGATGTTATCGGCAGGGAGGTACGCACAATGCCCACGACCTGCCCATTTTCGATTAGCGGCACGGCCGCATACATCATCGTTTCATAAAGGGTATGGCTGTACCGCGTGGCAATTCCGATTCGCCCGTCAAGCGCATCCTGAACTTCAGGCCGATTTGAATGATTCTCCATTTTTGTCGGGTCTTCATCGGTATCGCCGATCACCCTACCTGATGGGAGTATTACGGTAATACGCGTGGCACTTTCGCGCCCCAGTCTTTTGCACAGGTCATCAATATAGACGGCATCCGAACCAAGATTGAGCCCGGTCATTCGTTCCCGTAAAATGACTGCTCGCGCCTCAAGCTCCTGCGCATTTTGGGTCAGGTAAAACTGCTTTGTCGAATAGACGATAAACCAGGTCACCGCCGTTATCGAAAGAACAATGACAAAGATATATGAAGGGAAAAGCTGCCAGATTAACGGTCGCCGACGCATGCTTTACTCCTCACCTCCGGTCGCTTTTTCCGAAAAGCGGTAACCAACCCCGCGCATGGTTTCAATATATTTACCATAAGGGCCGAGCTTCTTCCGAAGACCGACAATCTGAACATCAACCGATCGGTCGGTCACCGGATAATCAGTCCCTTTAACCGCATCAACAATCTGGTAGCGGGTGAATACCCAGCCCGGTTTGGAGGCCAGGAAAAGAAGGATTTGAAATTCCGTGTAAGTTAAATCAGCAGGTTTGCCATCGATGCGCAATTCACGTTTTCCCCGGTGGACCTCAAGGCCGTCAAACTTCATTGTAGGCGCTATTTCTTCCTCTGGGGAGATTTTCTTTCGCCGCAGTACCGCCTTGATTCGCGCCATCAGCACTTTGGGGTTGAACGGCTTGACAACATAATCATCCGCGCCAAGCTCCAGTCCGATCACAATATCAGATTCCTCCCCCTTGGCAGTCACCATAATGATCGGAATATCAGCGGTGCCAGAATCCCCTTTCAGCGCTTTGCAGATTTCCCTTCCGCTGATTCCGGGGAGCATCAGATCAAGGAGTATGAGGTTAAAGGGTTCGGATTGCGCGGCTTCCAGACCTTCTTTGCCGTCAACAGCCTCGGACACTCGATATCCTTCACGAACAAGATTATATCTGATAAGCTCGCGGATGTCGGCATCATCCTCTATAATCAGAATTTTCTCTCCGGCCATGCTGTAATTCATCCGCCTTTCGAACTCAGATATTGATATTCTGTTTCTTCCTCATATATTCGGCGGCCACAAGTCCTTGTGTCTAAACGAATATGTTAAGAAACTAATTGAAAGCCGGAATTTTGGCAAGCCTTTTATCCGCAGCGGAATTGCGGTCTGGAAACTCTTCCGGCGACTGAAGAAGTCGTGGAGATTTCTTGAAAGATTACTAATTGAGAAACGGCCAAAATATCTCTGCACCGGTGACTCCGCATTTAGCAGTTGTGAAATCACCTCGTAGCTGCGCATTTAGGTTCAATACGCTTTTGAAAATGGTCGGGCAGTCAACCTGAAGTAGTCAATGAATTCTGCAAAAGTTCGAATTACGTCCTGCCGGGGGAACAATGATTAAGCCTCTGTTGCACAATCAATTGAAGATGCACTGGCCATTTGGAACAATAAACTCTATCCGCCAAAATTTGTTTCCATTTTAAAATCAACTAACGCAGAGATGTTGTTATCAGGCTGGGCGTGTCCTAGCCATGAGTCTCACCTGTCCACCTTGTTTGACAACAGACAGCCACTACTCACTTTTATATCAGGTGTTTATTCTTCTCTTACGACATTCCTAATTTTCAAGAAGAAATAATAGGAACAGATGGAAAAGCAGGAGATGGCATTACAGAATGGATAATAAAAAAGGACAGCCGAAAGGCTGTCCTTTTGTCATCAGACTGCAGAATCAATGATGAATGGGCGCCGGACCATTCTTGTACAGGAATGCGATCAAATAGGAAATATCGCGAATATTAATCAATTGGTCGCCATTAGCATCGCCCACCTCAATTATCGGGAACGGCGCCGGGCCGCTCTTGTATAGATAATTAATCAGGTAAGTTGCGTCCTTAATGTTAATAATGCGATCGGCGTTGGCGTCGCCCGCTCGGTGACCGATTATGGTGCACTGACCGGATTCGGTGAAATCGACATCATCATTGAACTTACCGGAAATAGTGTAAGCCCAATAAGTAGTATCCCACAGGTTGGTCAGACCATAACCTTCGATGCATTCTTTCATATTGACGTAGATTTCCATCACGCTGCCGGTAAAATCAGTATAGGAAGGCAGCATCTTGATGGAATCAGGCGTCAGTCCGTTGATCTTAACGGTGGCCGGATTGACATCGTCTATGTCGTATCCCGGTTCAAAATCGCCGCCAAGATACCCTCTCAACAGCATCGGATCAACAGAGAAAGAATACATTACATAGAGGAGCGACGGATCCAGATAGATAGTATTACCGCCGCCGTATCCGATGGTCATCGTCACAGGGACATTGGTCACGGCTTTAACGGCACCGGTATGCGTGATGGCTATGTTTGCAGTATAAGTGGATCCCAGTGTGAGATCGGCTGCATCATAGACAACAGCCAGGGGCAATGTTCCATTGCCGGGCACCACACCAGAGGGTGGAGCTACTGTCAGCCAGCTCAGCGGAGCCGGATTAATGCCGATAGCATCGAGCGAGAACTGAGCGCCATCATAGCCGGTGTAGACGAAAGCCAACTTGACATTGGTTTCGTTCTTATAAGCGCTCAGGTTGACAATGGAATTATTCCACTCCCAGTTGACGAATTCGCCATACTGCAGGTGATCCCACAACTTGGTCGGCCAGGTCGCGCCGCCGTCGGTCGAAATCCAGAGAGCCAGGGTGCAATTCTGGTAAGGGTCGACCGACCAGTAATAACTTCCCAGCCACCAGAAATCAACAGCATACTTAACACCGGCAAAATTCAGAACCGGGCTAATCAGCCATTCGTTCTGAGTGCCAGTATATGTCTCGTCATAGAAACAGTCGGCATTGTATGATCCTTCGTATGGCGCGTAGCTGCCAATCGCCCAGGTGAAAGGATTATTGACGACCGCCGACCAGCCGGTTGGAGGCACCGCGCCGCCTTCAAACCCCTCAAATAGAAGCGCTTTGGCGTCTTTCGTAAGAGCCGGAGCCGCGCCGGGACCGAAAGGTGATTTCTTCAAATTCTCAGAACACTGGCCGCCGCCGACACTCGCCTTTTTGCCATACTGAATAGCCGTCGAGAAATTGATATTAGCCGGGCCATTAGCACCAAGAGTAAGCCCTGTGTAACCCGTTGCCTCAGGCGGAACCATGCCAAAATTGATGGCAGGTGGGGCTACTGTTAAATAGGTTGGCGTTCCGCCAACTTCGATAGTATAGTCCTCAACCTCGCCATAGGAGGTAGTGCCGCATTCAGGCGGGGCCGCGGAATAGTTGATACGGACCCTCATCCGGGTGGAACCGGGTAAAGCATCGGCGGGCACTATAATATCGCCGGTATAAGGACCAGCGCCCGAGGAAACCGTCAGCGGAATTGCTTCATTGGCATCACTGAAATCAAAATCATGATTCCAATCAACCCAGACAGCGCATATATCCGAGCTGTAAGGATAACCGTTGACCACCGTAATCGGGTTGGTGCTTCCATAGGGCATAGTGGTCGAAAGGCCGGTATAATCACCATAGCCGGTGCAGCTGGAGCTGTTATCAATGCTGCCGACCGTCACCTGACTGATATACTCATCGCAACCGCCGGAGGCATCGCAATAATGCGGGATCCACGGCGTGCCGTTGACATGAATAGTATATGGGCCGGCATAATAGTTGGTCGGGTATGATGGATGGTAGGCCAGCACCGGTATATAATATGTCCCGGGATCAAGGGCCGAGAACACCATGGTGACATTACCATCGCCGCCGCAGCCGTTCCAGTCGGTCGTGGTGGCATAAATGAGTGAGCCCGCATCGCAGGGGCAAGCCGTAGCCAACACAACATAGACCAACTCGAAGGATGGTGAAGTGCCGCAGTAGTCGATGGTTATATCCATCTTCTCGGTAATAGTAAAGGCTTCCCAGGCCTCGGTGGAACCGACATCAAGCAGAGTGCAATCGCCGGTCGAGCCGACATTATTGCCGGTTATCGTTGCCGGGACGGTCTGCACAACAGCATCGGCGCAGTTGTCATTGTATGGAGCCGGAGGCGGAATAATGCAACTGGTAGTAAGAAGGCCGCTGCCGCTATTGGATGAATAACCACCGACCTCAATCAGGTAACTCTGGCCGGAAATTACCGGGAAAGTGGCCTGAGACTGAACGCCGCAACCGGAGAAATCGTCGTTGCAGGCCAGCTGGGTCAGAGTTGCGGGATCGCCGCAGCCGTCATAAACGGCCATTTTGGTATCATAGCCGGAACCGCACAGGCTGGCAGTGGCATTACCGGTGCAGGTCGCCGTGTAGCAGTACCAGATATTGGGAGCAGTCTGGCATGCGCCCGGGCCGTCAAATGTAGCTGATATTGTTGCAAAGGCCAGATTGGCCACATCACCAATCGCCTGAGCATACTGCCAGTTATCATTAGGAGGCGGGCCTGCCGCAAAAACGATCTTCAGATCAAAATTAGGAATACAGGCAGGAGACGGCCAGGTGTCAATCATGACATAATAGATGCCCGGTTCGAGGTGCAAGCCATAAATACCATGTATTCCGCTACTATAGCTGGTGTGAGTCGCCAGACAAGTAGTTGGATCCGGCGGACAGGCATCGTCAATCAGAATGCCGGTATAGGTAGTTCCTTTCGGGTCCAGGGTGAGGTCAATATTGATCGGAGCGTCGACATCAAGCATGTAGATAATATCTTCGCCGCCGTCATAGGAACCAAGACAAGTAGTATTGTAGTTGTCAACCCGGCCACAGGTATAGTTGGTGTTAACATAACCGGTTAAGCCGATATCTTCGGGCAATTTTATCGAGATTGGGTTGGCACAATTGTCCCCCTCGGTCGGAGGCGGGGGAGTGGTGATGGTCAGGTCGAAGTTGGGAACACAATCAGGGGTCGGCCAGGTGTCAATCATAATATAATAAGTGCCCGGCTCAAGGTGCAAACCGCTTATGCCGTGAGCGGCGCTGCCCGAACTGGTATGAGTGGCCAGGCATGTCCCGGCGTCAGGCGGGCAGGCATCGTCGACCAATATACCCGTATAGGTTGTTCCCTTGGGATCCAACATGATATTGAGATCGACCGCCTCGGTAACATTCAATTGATATATGATGTCTTCGCCGCCATCATAACTGCCGAGACAGGTGGTGTTATAGTCATCTCCTCTGCCGCAAGTGTACTGATTGAGATCCGAATACGGCAAAGCAGCCGGCAATGTGACAACAATAGGATTGCTGCAATTGTCGCCGACACCGGCCACCGGGCAAGGATCGGCACAGGTAGTGGTGCCGCTCCATGTGCCGCCCAGAGCGGTGCACTGGGCCTCAGTATTATCGGCACAGCTGGGAGCCAGGGGATCACCGTAGCAGCAGCGTCCGGCAGGGGCGGGATCATCATTTATCGTGACCAGGTCGAGTAGCAACTGGGCGCCATCGCTGCCGTGATATCTCCAGGCCAGCTTGACATCGGTCTGGCCGACATAGGCCGCCAGCGAAACAGATGCTTGATACCAGGTCCAGCTTGTGAAAGCTCCGGCCGCGGTTTCATCCCATAGCTTTGTGGGCCATGTGGCGCCGCCATCGGTGGATATCCAGAGCTCATAATCATAGTTATTATAGGGGCTGACTCCCCAGTAATAACTCATGTTCCACCAGAACTGGACTTTCAGGTCGGAATTGGCCGTGGCAAAGTTCAGCGCCGGCGTAATCAACCATTCATCCTGCATACCCAAAGCCGGATCATATTCTACATCGGCACAGCCGGTGCCGGAATATACGCCCGTTGTCTGGAGTTTCCAGGTATAACCGGCAACGGTTATAACGGTCGTCCAACTGGCCGGGGGGACGGCCACATCGAATTCTTCACCCAAAAACAGCGATTTTGGCATCTCCGCTTTTCCCTGGGGGGCATTACTCGGAGGTGCAAATTTGCTGGTTTCATACAATTCTCTGGGGTCGGGCTGCCTTTCCAGCTGATTCTTGAGCTCCCAATTGGGGTCAGGAGTCGGCTGATTGGCCGCCGGCGAGATAATCGCCTTGTGCTTCACTGGAATCGGCTTATCAGCTCCGAAAATCGGCGAGCCGATTGCAAGCACGACCAAAATCGCCAGAGCAATAATTAAAGCCATTCTGAATTTGGTCATTACATACCTCTCTCCAAAGGTTAATCACACTCAAAAAAGGGTAGATAGATCTCATGTCCGGAGGACACGAGCGTTGTCATAATGTCAAAAGCACCACCTCCTCAACTAAGTCAATGTTTTAGAAGCCAGCTTTTTAATACGACTGAAGCAAAATCTCTTAATCGCTTTTCTTAAGGCAGGAAAAATTTCGAGTACCAAAAATGGGGTACTGGACGCCTTACTTTCTCCGATAATTCAATATCATGACTTCCTCTAATAAAGTCAAGCGCAATCTGTTGACAAAACATTCCAATATGCTGAGAAAGCCATTGCGTCAATATATGTGATAAAATTTGTCCCGTATAATTCGTCCATAATCAAAGCTCATTATGGGCAAACCGGAACTGTTCCTCCTTTATATAAGTAATTTATCAAATAGGTTACATCCTGGATACTGGTGTTCCCGGAATTGTTGACATCGCCCGACTCCTGATGGATCGGTGCCGCTCCTTCCTTATATAGAAAATCTATCAGATAAGTAATATCCCGAATATTCACCTGCCCGTCATCGTTGACATCGCCGCAGATAAAGGCAGGGCTGACATGGAAACTGAATTGTTTCTCATCGGCGCTTCCGGCCAGGTCTACTGCGCGGGCAACAAAGAGTATGGTTCCGCTGTCGACCGGTATTCCCGATAACAAACCTCCCGTCGATATGCTAAGTCCAGTTCCGGCCAGTCCGCCATTTTTGTCGCTCCAGGTCTTGGTCCCGGTACCTCCGCCCGCTGTCAGGGTCTCCGCGTAGGCCTCTCCTTTAATGCCGTCAGGCAAAATGGCCGTGGATATCTGGACCACCGGATTTATATTGAAAGAATAAGCCTGTTCGTCGTTTCGACTAAGCTGGTCAGTCACTACTGCCGTGAATGATATGGGGCCGTTATTGGGCGGTGTCCCGGATATCAATCCAGCGCTCGAAAGAGCCAAACCGGATCCGCTCAATTGATTGAACTTATCCGCCCAAGTCAAATTTCCCGTACCTCCGGTCGCGGTAAGTTGCTGGGAATATGGCCGGAGTGCCGTCCAGTCCGGCAGAGTCAGCGTTGCTATCTGAGGTGGATTGCTCGCTCCCGGAGTTGGAAATGTGATAAAATCAATCCATCCGCAATCGCTTCCACTCACCCCACTTTGGTCCTTGGAATATTTCCAGGTACATGTATGAAGTCCACTTGTGACGGGATAACTGGCCAATGCCCAGCCGACCGAGCCGGACCACTGCCCCTTCAGGATGCCGTCTATATAGAACCGAAGAAAATCATAGTTGGCCTCGGATGAGATTTTATAGCGGAATGAAATTGTGCCGGCAGTGTCATTATCTAAAGAAACGGCCATTTGCGAATACTGCTGATTACCTATGGGACCCGATCGGGCGCAATGAGTTCCTTCATAGACTCCACTTGTGACAATAGTCCAGGATTGGTCCCCACTCAGTTCCCAGGGGAACGATGTAAAACCGCCCGATTCAAAATCCTCCGTAAGCCGTCCGATAAAAGTCTGGAAATTAATCGTCTTGCTGTAACCGCCGTCAGCAACGACATCAAGCTGAAAGTTCACGGCATGATTGAGAGGGCAGGAAGGCGAAACGGAAAACTGAAAGTCGCTCGAGGATATTCCGGTGCCCCCGAGGGCGGGAATATCGGGAAATAAAGAAATCGGGTTGGTAATTGTAATGTATGAATCGGCCGTTGATAGCGTTCCGCTCACCCCGCCGGCGATTCCGGCGCCGTTATTGACGAGAGTGACCTTCATATCGGCAAGGTCGCCGGGGAAAATGAAATAACCGTCATGTTTCTGAAAAGCCAGGTCGGGGATATTCGGCATCGGCGCCATCGCAACGTTGGCAGTAATTACACCCCCGCTGGTGACATTCAGATTCCTGCGAGTCTTCAAGTAATACCCGGGAGCGCTGAATTCAACATCATAAGTGCCGGGGGCAATCATCCGATGATAATCTCCGACCTGCGGATCGGTGTATATTTCGGATTGATCAAAATCATGACCGATAGCTGTCACTTTGGCGGAGACAGGCAACCCGGTGATAGAATCGGTTACAACGCCGCGGATTCCATAGAGTGCATTTTCAAGATAATTCAAGAAGGAGGAACTATTATAAGTCCAATGCGCCGGAAGCTGGCTTCCCGGAAGAAGCTTGGTATCGGAAATTTCTATCGTTATTTCGCGGCATCCATGCCACCAGTTCATATAATCCTGGCGGCCGCCGTTGACCTCATACCAGGCGTACCCATTGGTAATGCCGTTATTCAGGTAGTTCATATAACCGCTCGGGCTGTAAACATGCACCGTGTCGGCATACTTGCGACTGATATCGAAATACCAGCTGTTATCAGGATGTAGTCTTGACCAGGTATCCCAGGGGTAATTGACCACTTCGACCCCACCATGGAAATTGGCTGAAATCACAAAGGAATGGGCATCGGCAAAATCCATCATGCAGATGGTTTCCGGCTGCCAGGCATAACCATCGGGATGATCGCCGTCCTGCGGATCGGGGAAATTACGATTAAGGTCAACCCCGTTGGCATTCCCTCGCGTGGCTCCGCTGACCGAATTGTTGCCGCCGTGATATGTCCCGTCGGGGTTGGCCAGCGGGTTAATCCAGATTTCACAGTTATCCACAAGGCGCGTCGCCATGGAATCGGTGCCGTAATTGCTGAGAAGATAATCGATTAACCGGAGCATCAACACATACCCGGTGGCCTCATCGCCGTGCATGGAGCTGGTGAACATTACTTCCGGCTCATCCTCTTCTACGTTGACATTGCCGGAAATCCTGGCAACAAGCAGCTCGCGCCCCTGTACCGAGTATCCAATCCTCTGTACGGTGCAAAGATTGGGATAATCAATAGCATATTGATTCATCATGCTGACATAATTGGTATAGGTCGGATAACTATCCCAGGCGCGAAGTTCATCCTTGGTGTCCGCCATCTTGGGCGTTATCAGGCTCCCCGGATGGGGCAGAACGATATAATCGTACCCCAGTGTCTTGAATTTCCCCAGTTCATCTTCGTTGGCGTAGGCGAAGACCGTATCTCCTTTGACGTTGTCAATCGATATGATCCTGGTAAGGGTGGCGATTTCTTCCCGCGATTTTATCAGAAATTTGAAATAGGTTTCCACATTTCCGGCCTCAGGAACTATGTAGACCGACATAACCAAAGCCGCCAAAAAGATGAGCCATCGTTTCATATTCTATTCCTTGTCCTATGTTGCACTATGGCCACAAGTTCTCCTCTCGTGGCTGTATCATTCATTCAATCTCTCAATATCATCTGTGGCGGGGTCGGTCTCGGGTCGATCCCGCGCTTCATAGTTTCTCCATCTACGGGCAGAGTGGTATTGGCCCGCTCTTATAAAGGAAATTTATGAGGTAAGTAATATCGCGGATATTCACCTGACCGTTGCCATCGGCATCAGCGGCCTCCATCGGATTCGGCGCCGGGCCGCCCTTATACAGAAAATTAATCAAATGAGTGATATCCATGATATTCACCACGCCGTCACCGTTGGCGTTGCCGCAAATATACGGCGGTAAAACGGTCATCTGAACCGGCAAGATCACCTGCGGCGTCTCGGGATCATTCGACAATACCTTCAACTGACCATTATAAACACCCTCCGCCAGTTCGCCCGGCGTAACCCGCACCGTCACCGTATCCCAACCAAAACCGGGAATCGACCCCGAACCCGGTTCGACCCACAGCCAACTCGCCGCCGCCATCGAAATGGCCAGATTGTCGTGCATATACGTACCGTTAAAGACCACCTGTAAACCATCCGTCCCGTTACCGTTCTCAATCCCCAGGGTCGCGCCGCTCAAACCCTGCGCATCGCTCCCCGGATTCATCACCCCATACTGCATCAAAATCTGACCATCGGGATATAAAATCACCTGAAACGACAACGAACCCGTCCCGGTCGTAGAATAATAATTGGGAACACCGTCATAACTCACGATAAAACGAGTGCCGACGGCATCATAATAATAGTAGATATGCCCGCCCTTGCGCGGATCCAGATCGTCCCACCACAACGAAATCATGTTGTTCGGCAGAGAATCATTGGGA